>JAFZCU010000232.1 GCA_017556145.1 Prevotella sp.
GATGTTCAGCATCACCATCGGCACGACGAGACCGTTACCAGCGTCCCTGTCCCAAAGCTTCAGATGATACTTGCTGGCCATCGACACAGCATCATCACCAAGAGCCTCGTAAAAGTCCTGCTGCTCCGTCAGCACATGGTCATAGCGGTACTTGCTGAGGAATGTATTGTATTCCTCCATGATGTCCTCTGTCTTCAGCAACCGCTGCATCTCTACAGAATCGTAGTGTTTCAGTGTGTGCTGCACATCTTCGAGCTGAGCATTCAACATGTTACCCGTACTGATGATATAATCTCCATTACCAATCATGTTCCATTCCTGGCCATGCACCAGATTGATGGTCTTGCCGCTCTCCGTGAACAGATTAACGGTTCCGTGTCCTTCGAAATTCACAAAGCAGACATTCTCGATGGTGTCAATGTCCCCGTCTTTCGAGTAGATGGGGAACTTCCCAAGATTCACGATAGCATTGTCTTTATCGTTAAACAGAAGCAGATAGTCCAAGGTCTGCTGAGCCAAAGAAAGCCTGTCGGCCTTATAATCCTCTTCCGATGACCATCCGGCAACATTGATTTCAGCGTGTTTCCAGAGACTGATGGGATTCAAGTCTGTGAGCAACAATGCTTCTCTGCCCTTATCACTAAGACTCATCCAACTGATGGCACCTTCGTCCATCAGCTTCTCACTTGTCTGCCACCCCAGCACTTCAAAAATTCTGTTGGCATCATCGTCAAAGACAAACCAATTGTCACCATTCGGGAAAATAACAATGTCATCACGCCAATTCTTTATTCTCGCGCGCTCTTTTCTCAAAGCCCGGATGTCATCCGAGAAAGTCTCGTCATAATCGACGGTATTCATTCTTTCCTGTGTCATAGTAGTTATGGTAACGGAAACTCGATAGTCTTGATAATCACACCACCTTCCTTGTCGAAGAAGAACCACCGCTCGGCACGGTAGTTCTGTTCATGGCCGTTATGGACTTCATAGTCTATCTTAACCTTCCATCCGCTCCATTCGCCTTTCTTGTCACAATCGAAAAGCATCTGGCGCAAGTCGGCATTGGCTTTCATCTGACGCTCTGCCAATCCGATGACGTAAGTATCGTTTGGATCAAAGGCAGTCATATTCTGTGTTCGGCTCATAATCTGATCCGTCACTTTCTTCATCGTACCGATTACCGCTTTCTTCTCTTCGGGAGTAAGGTAGTTGCTTCCGAAAGCCGAATCAGGCTCTGAGATGCCCGTTATCTTCACATCATTACCCTCGCCAATGCTTTGGCGCAGGCTCATTTCAGCCAGCTTTGCCATTTGCTGGCTTTTGTCCGTACAGGCTGTCAATCCAAGCAGGACAGCCACTGCCAATATCAGTTTCTTCATGTCTTTGTTATCCTCAAATCTTGATAATCTGGTTGTGCTCCTTGTTCAGTCCCAACCGTTTGTAATATACTGCGCCATTGTCCTTGAACAGTTCCAGAACATTGTCGGTCTGTCCGTTTTCGCAAATCTGCCGAACCTCGTCAGGAGTCACGACATGCCCTGAAATGTTTCTCCAGATATTGAAATGGCAAGGATGCTCAGGATTCTTGTAGTTACTGCAATTATAGGCTCTTGGCCCGACATGAATGTCACCACCGCAAACGGGACACTTGGTAATCAGCGATTCCAATGACACACTGCCTTGCTTGTTCAGTTGGAGAGTAGATGAAAACATATGCCCGTCGTTAGAGGAGAATCCATCTAAAGTCAGAGCCTCTCCAGCAAGGAATGCTTCCACCTCCTCGTCAGTGATCTTTCGGTTGCAGATGATTCCCAAGATATAGAATGAGCAGCTTTGCTTATGTCCCACATGGTTCTCACAGGCATAGCCCCGGCTGGTCTTTTTAACCCTGCCACCGCAAATGGGGCAACGGCCTTTCAGGAAATGTGATTCCAATTCCAGACTCACCTTCCCATGTTCAATGGCAAATCTTGCCTGAAAAGGCTGTCCGCACTTGTTCTTCATTTCCATCACGTCAGTTCTTCCGTTTGCAAGAAGCTGACTGCAAATCTCCTCAGTCATGTCCACCCCATGCATCTTGTGGTGGATAACGAACTGACAACGCCGACCCTCCTTGGTCGTACCGTCGCAACAAAATCCCAGGGTGGTCTCAATCACATTACCACCGCAAACGGGACACTTTCCAATTACTTTCTTTTCTGTCATTTCTGTCTTATTATCTGTACATATTGTTATTTCGCTATCTCTATAGGTACTGCCATTCATATATCAGCCCCTCGACTATTGCCTTGCCTGACATCACCGTCGCCCATCCGTCAGGATCAAGTCCATACCAAAGGTCATTCCAGGACATGGTACGAATCTGCCAAGCCAACAGCCATAAGTCGGTATTGATATTCTCCAGCTTTGTGACTACCTCGTTGGCTATGTAGTACCGTTCTGCCGAGTTCAGGAGGTTTACCTTGTGCTTCTTGTTCACAGGATTACCTTTTTCATCGTAGTCTGATACGTTGTAGCTGCCACTTGTCACCAACTGTTTCATAAACGGGTAGAGACTTGCCATCTGTGTGGTTGCATCCGTCAACTCGTCTGAAACCAGCATGGCAATGGCCGTACCTTTCAGATGACCAGGCAAGGACTTTCTGACGAGATTCATGTTCTGAGGAATCTCCGTCGTCACCAGCTCTGCAGCCCGCTTAATCTGATAGAGGTTCTGCATAGCACCCTGCGCATTCTGGAGATAATCCAGCATTTGGTCCTCCACCTTGTGCATTCTGTCCATTGCCACTGTCACAGCCGTTTCAGCGGCGATAATCTTCTTCTGGGTCTTCTCGCGCTTGCTGAAAAGGCGGTTCAGCATAGCACTTTGCGCAGCAACAGCACCCGTCAATGCAGGGTCTATCTGCTGTGCAAAGCATCCGCTGGAGAAAACCAAGAGGGAAAGTAAACTGACTAATTCTCTTTTCATAAATTCTTGTATTTAGGGATTAAACTTCATTCCTGCAGCTCGTTCCTCTGCCAGTTTTTCGTTGCGCTGGAACTTATTAGGCAGAGCCATCGCCTCCATCGGCTTATTCATCACCTGGTCATTCCAGTCCTTGAAAGCCTTAGCAGGTTTCCACATATCAACCTTGGTACCCAAATCCATGAAAGAAGACAGATCCTTCATTGAAGCTGTTTCTCGGTTCAATAGGTGTTCCTTGCCGTTGACTGTTACATGAATGGCATCTGTTGCATTGACGATATTGAGGTGTACGCCCTGCATCAGCCCGGCCAAGCGCATACCATAGATACGCCCAGGGATGTCGTTGTCAAAGCAGTCAACGGCACGGGCATCAGCGTACTTTCGCATGATGCCAGTAACCTGCTGATTAGAGAGAGCACCGCCAAGCGACACAAAAACGGAACTTTTGGGGTCAAGCTTCAGTCGGTTGAACTGATAGAATGCCATGACATCAAAGCCACTTTCTGCGAAATACACATTCTTAACGTCAAGTGGATTCTTGCCACCGGTCATGTCAACTATCCATGCTCCTTGCGAGGAATTAGTGCCTGCAGCCTTACTCTTGAACTTGTTATAGCCTCGTATCTCGTACCCTGCAACCTCACCTGTTTCCGGTAGCGTGTAGGGAAATCCAAGATTGAAGTTGTTGAATTTTGTGGCGTTCAAGTCCTTTATGCGATTCAGAAAAGGTGCAAACGCTTCCACTGTTTCCTGACGGATGCCGCGAGGCTCAAAATAAGTCATCACATGATGCATACTATCCTTGGCAGGAGTGATCATCCAGCGTTTTGGGTCAAAAACCTGGTTATCGACATATCCAGCCTTTTCAAGATACTTCCCGTCACCATAGTCAGGAATAGGCTCGTCGGCAAACTTGGCCATCACACGTATGATGGTGTCCCACTTGTCTTTTCCTGTAATAGAAAAGCCATTGATATTCTCCTGAATGAAGTCGATCACATCACCGCCTTTGGAACCGTTGCGGTGGAAAAATGTCTGTGCCTCCTTGATTTTAGGATTCCGAATCACCACCGTATCAGTATGGCCACCTCTTCCATCAGGCAGGGACATCTCGATGAACTTGCCCACACCAGCACCCCTGTTCAGGCGGTAGCCCAGTGAATATGCAATATCATCCACGCCCACTTTCTTTTTAAGATCGTTGAAATTCAAACCTTCCATATTCTCCTGAAAACTAATCTTTATGAAATTAACTAACCTATTTTGATAGCCCTTTCCCGTTGCTTTGATATGGAGTTGATTTCGCTGGCATAGCTGCTATTGAGCGTGGAACTCAGCAATCTCTGTTTTTCCCTGCCTTCCGGCAATGAGAAATAGCGAATGCCAATCTCACGGGCTACAGGTTTCATTTCCAGTTCCGTACCTTTGATGGTTGCACGAGCCGCAAACTCACCATTCTTCTGCTTCACAATGGCTGCATTCTCGAACTTCGGGCCAACAGCTTCCAACTTAGCATCCTTCATTCCTAGAATGGGAGTCTCGCCAATGGCTATCTTCTGCTGGTCAATTTTGTCCAAGAGCATGTTTGAAGCTTTGTTTACATCAGAGAGAATACCCAGAATCACTTTCGGATTCTCACGGAGGTTCTGAATCCAGCCTTGGATATAAGCCGTGTTGTTGTCGAGTATTCGCTTGTCGAAGCCAAGAGAGTTGCCGACAACAGCAGCTGTCATTTCTGCCACATATTCCTCATGGCCGTATTGGGTATCGCCGAACTGCTTACCCTTGACACGGTTCAGACGTTCAGGTGTTCCTGTGGAATGTGTGGCTTCATGGAGAAACGTCGAGTAGTATTCCATGCCATCCTTATACACCTCTTCGGGCGTGGAACTGATGTTGAACTGTGATTTCATCGGAATCACAATTCTGTCCAATGAGGGAGAAAAGGATGCACCAGGAGCCAGTTGGTCGTACTGCACAGGGCAGACCCATTCCTGACGCTGAAGCATACGGTCAATGGCCGCATTGACATACATCCCCTTGTCATCACGCATTTCAGGAGCCATGAAACGCTGCTGGAGCTGCTCATACTTTTGTGGATTCACTTCGGCAAGATTGGTCTGATCGACATTAAACTCCTTATAGACGCGGAGAATAGGCGTAGCATCCAAAGCCTTGCGCTCCTCACGGGTCATGGCATCCAGCGTGTCCTTGTCAATACGCTTGCCGTTCTGGTCTTTATAGACCAAATCCCAAAAGATGACAGGCATGGACTCCGCACCCTTGTTGATACGGAGTCCCATGTTCTGTGCCTGAAGGAAAGTCATGTATAGCGGCATCTTGTAGCCGTGCATGGCTGTGTCAAGTTGGAGGAAGAAGGAATTTCCACCGTTCAAAGTACCGCTGACGATGTTTTGAGGCAGACCATAGCTGCCGTAACCGTCAATCCAGCCCTTCTTCCAGTGGCTCTCCTTCATTTCCTCCATTCGGGCAATCATCATATCGGCAAACTTCTCTATCGCAAGCTGCGTCTGCGGCTTGCTGTCACCGTCATTATGATTATACTTTCTGTTCTGCATAGCCGATTACATCGTTACTATTTGCTCCATGACCTTCTCGTCGGTCATCTCCACATACAGTTCAGCGTTAGTCTCAGTCGGCTCCTCGCCATGATCCTGGCACCACTGCTTATAGTCCTCGGCATCATCGCCCTTCAGAAGAAAGTCAAGCCAGCCTATTTTGCCGTCCTGCTTCATCTGCACCAGTTCATCGTAGCTAATATTCTGTTCCATAATGATTTCTTTTTAATGGTGATACATATTCAAGGTTCTCTTTACAGCTTCAGTCCCTGACTGACTTCCTGCTTCACCCCCATCTTCTCATTGATTTCGGGCGTTAGATATTTCGCGGCTAACTGCTGACGGGTAGCCGTCTTTGCATGGAATAGCGAATAGCCATCATCAAAACTCAGCTCTTTCTTGGCGGTAACACCACGATCGCCCATGTCTGCAGAGATACGCCACTTGTTATCAGCATCCTTTGAGACGCGGATATCCTTGATCTCTGCTCCTTCAGGGAGTTTGAACTGTTCATAGTGTGATGCGAGATGCAGGCGTTGTCCCAGATTGTTTTCGACAAGCTGCTTGGGAGTAGTAACACGATCGAAGTATGCATTAAGGTCGTGGTTGTTCAATGGAGTGGACATCTTCTGCTCGCCAACCTGTGCGTAGAGCATCCATTTCCCAAAGTTCTGGCTTTGCTGGTTAGCCTCCTTGTAGACATTCATCTTGTCGATGGTACGTCCATCAGAGAGAATGGTTGCAGCCTTGTATTCCTCTGCAGGAATCTGTTTCATCAGCTTGGTAGGATAGTAGGTCTGCATCAGTTGCTCAACAGTCCTCTCCTTCTTGCTGTAGGCAGCAACATCATCAGCAGACATCTTCTGGGGATGAAGTTCCTTACCGTCTATCTTAGCGGTAAAGAACCAGTCTTCCGGATTCTTGTTCGACTGGTAGGCATGGGCATGAGTGACCTTGCCACCATTGACAGTCACCATCTGCGGCTCACGGTGCTGCTTCTCGCCTTGCTCTGTCTTTTCAGTTTTCTCTGTTGCTTTGCCTACGGGCTTTTCCGTAAGATTCTGTTCCTTCTGTTTCAAGTCTGCAGGAGAAACTTTCTCTGTCACCTTTGCCTCAATCTCGTCCACAATGGCGATGCGTACACCGGCTCTTACGAGTTTCGGCAAATAGCTGTCAAGGGCATGGTGTGGGAACCCTGCTAACTGCTCACCCTGAGATTTGTCCTGCGGTTTTGTTAAGGTAATGCCCAGAATCTTGGATGCTTTTTGAGCATCTTCATTCACGGTTTCATAGAAATCGCCCTTGCGGAAGAGCAGCATTGCGTCGGGGTGCTTTTCCTTCAAGGAAGTGTACTGCTCTGCCAAAGAGGGCGTCTTGTCTGTCTTGCTGACGGATTCTGACTTGGCTTTGACTTCTGTCTCTGCCTCATTCTTTGCTGCGGGATGTTTTACGGACTTGGCCTTTGCCTCTGTCTGGACAGACTCCTGCTGCGTCTCATCTTTTACTTTTTTCTTTGCCATAATCTCTTTTTATTGTTGTTGATATAAGGTGAATCAAAAACACTAAAAACTGGGTATATACTCACACTGACATTCAGCGGCAAATCCCAAAGATTATGCATGGAAACAAAACTGTGCCACACTTGCCCGTTTCTCTCAACGGGCCGTGGAAACCCTGCCAATCCCGCATATAGGACTGGCAAGGTGGGGAATAAAAGGTATGGCAACATTGTATTCAGGCATAACTTTTTAGGGAAATGCGCCATTGCCTAACTCTAGGCAATCAGGGAATACAATTTAAAGTCCCCACATTATGGCACCCGGATATCGGGCTTTGTGGTTTTAATATTAAAGGAACCCATTAATGGTGCAAATTGTTGTCTTGTATACTATATTATATATAGGTATAAAGCCTACAGCTTGACTCCAAAATCTTTCTTCTCCTCTTTCTTTGTGGTTAATTCAGTATCATTCTTTCGTGAAAGCCCGTCAACGACCTTCTGATATTCCCAACGGTTCTCGTCGGTCTGGACATAGCCCATGAAGTCATCATTAACAAGATCATATTTGATTTTCTTCTGGCGATCCCATTCCTGCATATCGCCATTTACAATCTTATAACCCTGTGGCTCACGAAGGTCAACACCAACGGTAACAGGCTGACCGCCAACGTTCAGTTCAATAGGCTTGCCCTCCTGGGCTGCCTGTTTCTGGTTGGTTCCCAGCTCAATATCGTTGATTTTCTCCATCTCTCGAAGTTTCTCAGCAATTCTGACGTGAGCAATGCTTCTTGGTATCAGTGAAAGCGTCTCATTGTCAAGCTGGATGAACTTCATTTTCTTAATCCCGTCCTCCTCAATCTCTTTTCGGATAACGTCACCACGCTTGACGCGGTTCAGTTCACGGGTAGTAAGATTAAACTCGTTCGCAATCTCATTGCGAAGTGGATAAGTCTGAAGCTTAACATTCCCCTCGTCATCATGGGTGAGCTGTATCTTCATCGGCATTTCAATGGTCTTACCATTCTCTGCCTTGATGTAAGCTTGGATGAGTGGTGACACTCTACCATTGATGATTGGGTCAACTAAATTTTTGGGCATAGACAGGAAAGCACGTCTGCTAATGCCTAGCTTCTCCAACTTATCATAAGGAATTTCTTCCTCTAAAAAAGATCTTTTATTAGTCATATTTGTTAAAACTTTAAATTAACTTTGCTGCAAAATTACGAACATTTATCAGAATTATGAAACAAAAACGTGTTTTTCTTGCATTTTTTATGCTACAATTGGTCTATATCAATACATATGGACAATTTTTTACCATCTGTGCCGATTCACTCCACAAGATGGAAGTAATGAACGAAGAAACTCTGTATGACTCTCTAAAGGCAGACAAACAAGTGTTCCCTGACACTATTAAGGACTCGAAGGGAGCAGAAAAGGGAAAAGAACTGTTCTCTGAACCTCATGGTTGTGAGGTTTCGATTGAAAAGAATGTGCCCGTGTTTGTCAATGTGAGTACATATCCACTTTTTGACCTTATCCAAAAGCGTGTAACTGTATGTCTTCCTCTGGATTACCTGAAACAGAACTCAGGATATGGCTATCGGACAGATCCTGTTTATAAGTGTCAGAAATTCCACGATGGCATAGATTTGAGTTGCCGTTATGAAAATGTCTATGCCATGTTGCCAGGAGTAGTGAAGGAGGTCCATCGGGGTAACAGAGGCTACGGGAATTATGTTGTCCTTCAGCATGGCAACATCGAATGTCTTTATGGCCATCTTAGCCTGATACTTGTCAACGAGCATGACGAAATACAAGCAGGTGATGTTGTCGCTATATCAGGAAACACAGGGAAATCCACGGGGCCACACCTTCACCTTCGACTAAAGAAGGATGGGAAAAGTGTGGATCCCAAGCCGTTTATAACCTATCTCAATGGCTACATAGACGATTTACAGGACAGAATTGCCTCACTGAAATTTGGCAAAAAGCCAGACAAAGAACTGAATATAGGTAATCTGGCCAAGGCACTGGAAACTTATCATGTAAAATATCCGAAGATAGTTATCGCCCAGAGTCTGTTGGAAACTGGCTATTTTACATCGAGAGTCTGTTTGGAATGCAAGAATCTCTTTGGTCTGCGCCGTCCGAGTGATGGCAGTTACTATAAGTTTGAACGCTGGGAGGATTCCGTAAAAGCCTACAGGGACTATGTACAGTACAAGTATAAAGGTGGCAACTATTACCAGTTCCTCAACAGAATCGGCTATGCAGAAGATAAGGAGTATGTCCTTAAAGTCAGTCAGATAGCCAAACGCTTGTAGCTTCTACCTTATCAGATAAATCAGTATCAGGTGGGCTGGATAGAAAGCATAGAAGGCATATTTTGCTGCCTTTCCATGTATGAAACCTCGCTCACCATTATAGAGGAAGATGACGGCAAAGGCCATAAGTATTCCCATGAAGCCATACTCGTACATCAGGGGAAGTCCGAAAAGCATCTGTAAGTCAGGCCTGCCCCTGAACATAAAGAATAGCAGAGTCAGTACGAATCCATTCAAAGAATAGTCTGTTTCTGCCATTAGGGTTGTGCAGCCAATCAGTACGAGAGAGGCCTGCGTAACCCACTTGTTCCTGCTGGTGTCTATGATATACATCCCTATAACACCTGCCAATAGTGTAAAAAGTACATTATGGCTATCGTCATGGTTCAGAAGGAGCCAGGGTATCTCTGAAAGGATGGCAAATGTGAACAGGCTCAGCATATACCGCTGCCTGTTTCTCGTATGTACATATCCTTCTGCCAGAAGAAAGGCGAATGTTGGGAAGGCGATGCGACCGACAGTACGCATCAGCTCATAGACATATGGGTTGCTAACGCCGTAATAGTAGGCGATATGATCAATGGTCATTGAGAGAATGGCTATAACTTTTAGCCAACTCCCGCTCAGTTGTGTTGTCATCTTGTGTTATCCTTGAAAAGAAAAAGGCTGCCAGAGAATCCGACAGCCTGATTATTGTTGTTCGTTACAGAAGTTCAATAGTCTGTTCCAGTCGTTTCAAAAGTCTCTCTCTGGTTTTTGAAGTATAGTCCAGCATTTGCTGGTTCATCTTATCAAGCAGCTCGTCAACGAGTTCCCTGACATTCACATCATATTCTTTCTGCAAATTCTTGATGTAATCAGTAGCGTCCTCTTGCAGCAACTGCAAACGAGCCTTTACATGGCTCTCCATTGCAGGGTTTTTGCTGTAGAGGGCTTCATCCTCCGGGTCGAATGCTTTACCAAAAAGAACATCAAGGGAAACAGATTGAGAATAGAAAACCAGTAAGGGCAAAAGTGATGTAGAGGTTTCTCCACGCTCCATACGTGAGATGGTCAGAGATGCACATCCGATTTCTTCAGCAACGTCCGTCTGTTTCAACTTTAGGTGCATTCTAACTTTCTGGAGTCTTTCACCCAGTGTTTTCATATCCAACTTCTGTACAAACTCATTCATATGCTAAGATTCTTTAGATGTCATTCCAAGAAGTTCGGAAATCATGGCATCTACCTCATCATTGATTCGTTTGAAGTTGCGGTTGAGCATAATCTCCTTCTCCTTATCGGATGCAAAGGTATATATTTTCGGCAAATCTTGATAGTATTTCTCTTCCTTTTTTATCTTTTCCATATCAAAATTTGTCTTGCAGAAGTATTTCGTGGTCTTGAACTCCTCTGATTCTTCAATATCGAAACCGTCAAGTGAAGCTTTGTCGGTAGGAGTAAAGTCACGAGCAGCCTGTCCTGCCAACCATCCAGTCGCCATATCCGCTATTTTTGCAGCGGGTACGAGGAAGTCCATTTTCTCTTGAATGGATGTCGATACCCGTTGGTCGTTAATCGTGATAGACTTCTGCGTCTGCTTGGCCTTTCCAAACACATCATTCTGTGCCCATTCCAGCGTTTCCTTGTTGCGGGCTGCACCCATGAAGATGTTACCGCAGGTGGTCAGTATCTTCTGCATACCAACTTTGCCGTAGTCAGCTTCAAGTTGCGGAAGCTCCTGAAATCCCAAAGTGACAGCCACCTTATTGCTTCGCGCTGTACCAATCAGACGATCTATCTTGTGGAAGTAGAGCGTAGGCAGCTCATCCACGATGATAGATACCGGAATGTTGCCTTTGCTGTTCACGCGGGTAATAAGACGATTCAGGATCAAGGCATTCAGCGAGCCAATCACCTGCTCCTTGTCGGGGTCATTGGCAATGACAAGGTATGACGGATGGGTTGGATCTGAAATCTTCAGGTCGAAATCATCACCAGTGAAGACCCAATAAGCTTCAGGCGATACAAGCCGGGCTGCATTGACACGAAGCGTTCCAACCATACCTTCCAGCTGATCCATAGCTTTGTTCTTCCAGGCAGACTGGAAAGGAGCCATCAGCGACATGATTTTCTCATCCTGCATCAGAATGTCGAAAATCTCACTATATGGCCGTCCCAAAAATGATAAAACATGCGGCATGTCAGAAAACTCGCCCGTAATGGTGTCTGGTTCCACTATGTTCCCTTCATCATCCTCATACCACGACTTGTTGATGATAACCAGATTCCCATCCATATCACTGTATGAGAATCCGTTAAGGTCAACAAACATGCCGTCATCATCTGTTGAAACGTTCCTGCTGTGCTGGTCAAGGAAGTCCAATACCACTTTTCCATTGTCATCTACGGCATTATAATCCACCCAATAGCGGGTTATCAGCTTTAACCGCTGGCCATTGTAAAGAATGTAACGGGTCAGCTTCTTACCATTCTTCCAGCCTGTAGGATGGAAGTTGATGAAGAAGTAGATGATACTTGCAAGGAAGTTCTCCGCTGAGTTCTGGAAGAAGGATTCTGAACCACCTTTCTTCTCACTGCCTTTGTTCAGGGCCTCCAACAAAGTAGCAGCCGTTTCTGATGCTCCTGCCAAATCAGGGATGTACTTGCGTTGGATAGGATTCACACGATTGGAGTACTCAACATCAGAGAAGTTGACGATATGAAACCCGCAGTTCTTAGGCAGGTGGCCATACCGCTTGTTCTTACAGTATTGGTAAAACAGTGTCTTGCCAAGTGTCGGAAACTTGTAATCATAGCACATGATAGCAAAGCCCTTGGCGGCATGTTGCCGTATGAATGGGTCGATGATGCCAAACGACTTACCAGATCCAGGTGTACCTAAGACGATGGTACCACGAAAAGGATTAATGATGTTAATCCATCCCTTGTGCATCCGCTTGTTCAGGTAGTACACCATCGGGATATTCACAGAATACTCATTGGCATTCAACTCTTCCGACTGTTCAAAGGACTCGTTCTCAAAGTTAAACCTGTCCTCTCCCAACTTATAGTTGTAGTAGCGGGCAATGCCATCACCTCCTTGGTGGACAAGCATTGTACCTACAATACTTGAAAGCGCATATAGCACCCTGTTCGTGGAGAAGCCACAGAGTTCGCCACCCCATAGTCCATGCTGGAGTACTATACAGACGATAATCAGCGAGAATCCGACAGCCATAGGATAGATGACCATTGTCCTGACATTGAATCGAAGGCTTTTCTTTGCTCTTGTGCCAATACAGGTTATCCCGATACATACCAGCTCAATGAACTTACATGTCGCCACACTATTAAATATCTGGAATCGTCCCAACAACTCCAATACGAACTGTGTAGCCCGACTTTCCGATGTGATGGGCAGGTTCATCACCAGTTCGATAATCAAAAAGATATAGATGCAGCTTCTGAAGTAGTTATACATCTGCAGCTGTTCCCTTGTTTCTTCTGTTCCCATTGCTTTTGAGTTTTTGAAAAGAGGGGACTACCTTATTATTATATATAGCCCCCTCTCCATCGATTATGAATAGTAGAAGTTTATCGTATTCTCAACACAGGACGAACCCTGCCAGGTGTAGTCTTGATAGTGGAAGTGACAAAGCCATTCCGCAAAGCCACACTCAGATAGTACATCTGTTCACTCTCCGATGTGCTGCCATCCTGCGTAGAACTGACATATTGAACATCGGCAAAAGGTTCACCACCGACAATCTCCATACTTCGTTCTACTACGCACAGCATCGAAGACAAAGCCCTCAGTTCTCCTGCTGATGGCAAGACCCAGTTCACAATTGGCGAACGGAAAGATGCAACTGCTTCTGCTGCAGGAGTCGGAATCTCAGAAACCAATAGTGCAGCGGTGTTCTCCGCTCCGCATAAAGTTCTGCTGTCACTGTCAACACTGCCTACTATTCCCAAGGAGTCTGCATAGGCATAGTTGCCCAGCTCCTGTGTCGATACCACCAAGGCTGTGTCTCGATTAGCATAGAAGATAACTCCAACAGCCTTGTGACGCTCTTTGTCAAATCCCTGCGGCGAGACGATGGAATTGTCTGATAGCAGGATATTACCTACCTTCAGGCTACTGTCATACTCGTCAGAATGTTCTTCACAGGAGGCAAAGCCACCCATCACGGCAACAGCCATCATCAGCATAGCCGTGTTTCTCTTGATCATATTAATAGTCTTGTTCATATCAGAATGGAATTTTTAAACCTATCAGAAGACCGTTACGGAAGGAATCACCATGCAGGAAACTCACCTGGTTCTTCTGAATAATTGAAAACTGCACCCCCGAAGCCCAGACGTAGTTGTATTCCAGTCCTCCCTCGACGGCAAAGAAATAGTCGCC
This sequence comes from Prevotella sp., assembly GCA_017556145.1. Classification (GTDB taxonomy): domain Bacteria; phylum Bacteroidota; class Bacteroidia; order Bacteroidales; family Bacteroidaceae; genus Prevotella. The sequence continues at coordinate 13,763 of JAFZCU010000232.1, forward strand.
TGTATGTGCTCCGAACTGTGGGCCGAAACGCAGGCGCAGGTTGCTGTTCTTGTACTTTTTCAGACAATGCTTGTAGAGCAAGCCACCATCCCAATAGTAGCCTTTCCAGAACACATCCTTACAGATTTTACCACATGCAGGATCCCGCTGCCACTTGTTGCCAACCTCGCCAGTCAGTTCAATGGCATTGCCGTATGTTAGTTCACGTTCATAGCCGAAAGTGGCATTGAGGGTACTGTTAAACAGGAATCCGGCATTGATGGTGAAGTACTCGTCCTTCTCTCCGGCCATCGCTCCGATACTTATCAGCAGCGACAGCATGACTATTGATAACTTCTTCATGACTGTTTATCTGTTGATGTTAAACGGAAGACGGCGAAGCAGGTTCTTGTCAAAGCCGTCGGCATTAAGGATGTCCTCATACTCGATAGGGATATAGATGACACGTCCTGAAATCTGACGTTCGGCAATCTCTATGCGAAGCACCTTTTCGTCCGGGAAAGTCAGTTTTGGCAGGACGATGACGTTGCGGTAGGCTTTCTTGAAGCTATGGGCAGTGTTCAAAGAATAGGTCGGTGTCAGCTCAATCGTCTGTGAGTTGGTTGCCTTGGCCTCCTTTTTATCCGTCAGTTTAATGCGTACCTCATCGATGTCGTACTTGATCTTTGTGCGGTTGTATAGTGAATAGTCTATGAAATAGTAGTCATTCACCGTATAGATATTGTTCACGACAGCACGTATGCCATTAGCCGTATAGTGGATGTTGTTATAGTTGGGCTGGCTACCGTAGATGGCCCAGGCATAGGCGGCCATCTCACTCTCAGGCATCAGCACATCAGGGTTCTTGTAGCGTTTCATCTCGTCCAACTGGATATGATAGATGCTGTTGGCGCAAGCAGGTCCTGCCGTATAGACCACATCGAACTGTGCCAGATGACGCTCTCCAATAACGGTGATTGTTCCTACCAGCTCATGGTTACGCATTCGTCCAGACGGCTTGATACGAACGATATTGTCTGCACACTGATTGCCTACAATCTTGTCTGTTGACATATCCACCAACTTGATATTCTCAGGCATAATGACGTGTGTTGTTACATCCTCATTAACGAAGATAACATGGTTACGGTCTATGCCTGGCATGCAGTTCTCGGCTGACTGCATGGTATAGACATACCTGACTTTCAAAGAGTCATTCTTCGACTCTGCTTTCTCCTGGGCATAAGCCCCTGCCGACAGGGCTACCAAGCCCATGAAGGCTAAAATAATTCTCTTCATACTGAATTTCTGATTTTCTATTATTATGTAATTCATAAATACTGATTTACTGATATTCTTATTTTCAGTTTTTCTGTGCATCCTTATTGATGAGATAGACAATGGTGTTGTACTTGATACGTGCCTTATTCTTACGGATGTTCCCTGAAATGGCACTCGAAGCGGACTGGTACATGTTCTGGAGAGCCTGCAAGGCAACGGCCTCGCCACTGAGTCCGCCACCATAGCCACCATCAAGATTGATATTGCTCTGCATGGCCTGTGCTCCTGCATCCTTCATCATGTCGCGGAAAGCAGACTCAGGAACATAGAAGCCTTCCATTCCGTCGTTATCGAAGACAGACAGCGATACTTTGATGAACTTGTCGCCTACTAGAATGCTTGTGATGTTGGCCATCACACGTTGTTGACCGAAACCAGTAACGATGCCATAGAGGTAAGTGCCTTTTTTCAAGCGCACATCCTTGATGATGACATCATCGAGCAACTTGAAACGCAGACGGGTTCCCTCATGTGCCTTGGTTGTCTTGTCGATCATGGCCTTGATAAGTGGGGCATCTGCCTCCTTCTGTTCATCGATGGTGTTGAACAGGGCTGCATTACCATCCTCGGCCTTCCTGACTACTTCGGGTTTTACCTCGTTCTTCTTGCGTTCCTCGGCCAACCGCTTGCGCTCTTCCTCGGCTTTCCGTTCCTTCTCTTCCTCGTCGGCTCCGAAAGTACGTTCCAATACTCGCTGACGTTCAAGGCTGCGCTGCTGGATTTCTTCCAGTTCACGGGCATAGTCCTCCATTTCCGCATTACGTCCGCCAATTCCGTTGGAACTGCGACCATAGCGGTCACCATAACTATTGCCACCGCCATCATAGCCATAGGAATTGATGTGCTTCCGTGCTTCTGCAAGACTGCGTTCCAAATCCTCCTGCTCTTTCTGCTTTCTCATGCGTTTAGCATTCTCAGCATCAATGTCATTGAGTTCACTCTCTGAGTAGCCTGACATGGTACTGTCTGCTTCTTCCTTGTCATCCCCCAAGGCTCCAATGGCTGTATAGGCTCCATCCTCAGAGAAATGCTTGTTCATCTCGTCCATCTTATTGCCGACACCCTCATTCCTGGCATCAGGCAATGACATGTTGATGTTGTCCGTCACCACACCCTTCTGCGGTTCATCGCTGCTGTCCGTAAACTGGGATATTTCATAGGCCAGGAATACGATGGGGAGCATGATGACCAGCGGAAAGATGTACTTTGGCTGTTTCAAATTCAGTTTCTTCATCTTTATTCTCCTTTTTCTAAGTTGTTTACTATCATTTCAAGTTGCTTGTACCTGATGACTATCTGGAGGGAGTCATCATGCGTTTTGTGAGGCAGTCTGACCAGTGAGTCCAGCTCATGCTTCAGCCTTTGTCCGTCCCGTGCCATCTGTTCCATCTGACTGATGTGATAAGCCTTGGCATTCTGTATCTGCTGCATACCGCGAAACATGGATTCAACAGGTTCCACGCCACTCATGAAGTTGTCGTTGCCATCATTCTCCGTGCCCAAAGTCAGGAATGCACCGATAATAAGGGAGAATAGCAGACAGCCAACAGTTATCAACATGGTATCGCCCCGATGCTCGTCAGCCCATTTGTTGGCAAAGGCTATCCGTTCACGAATCTTCCATCTGACAAAGCATCTCCAGAGAATGATTCTGAACCATCGGGTGGCCTTGGACTCCTTACGGGCTTCCTTCTTTTTCTTTCCAAACATCTTCATGGCCTAATAGTCAAGATCCTTATTCTCCAACGTGCGCCAGTTCGTTACCAGCAGACCATGAGGATTGTTCTCAGTACGCGGCACATTCTCGATGCCACCGACAGTCACAATGGAGCGTTTAACATCACGAGATCGTCGTTTGATAATCTGCGTACCATAGTACTTGAACTTGCGCTCATGCTCATCCAAGTCGATGGAGTCACAGATGATGGTACAGACAGCCGATGACGAGATGATGTCCGAATAAAAGCCGTTCTCGTCCATCGCCTGCTTCTGCTTCATCGCTGTACCGTCGGCCATATAAAGCGCCTTGCCTACCGTCCACTTGATGTAGTCATCATCAGGAGGAAGATTGAAGAAATACTGATGGAAGAGCTGAATATGTGCCTTGGCTTCCATCACGAAGTTGGCTTCCTGCTTGCTGCGCTCGGCCAGAAACGGGATGTCGCCGTCAATAACATAGATCTGCTCCCGTTCGTCAGTAACCAGCTTGGCACAGTAGAATACGGTAAAAGCGCATATCACCGTACACCCTGCCACAGTCGCAAAGACGGTCATTAGTGCCAGTCTGGTCTTTTGTTCTAAACTTTGTATTAGCATATTACTTACAATTTAAAATGATCTCTTACATAACAGCCTTTCCGACAGCACCAGCAACGGAAGTTCCACCTGATACGACAGTCTTGGTTGCTGCAATGCCGCCATAGACACCTGCTGCCACACCGGCTGTAGCTACTGCGCCTGCAGTACTACCTGCGCTGGAGCTGACACCACCGGGAATCAACCAAGAGGCAACCTCTGGTACGAATCGGAGGATAAAGGCACCCACTAGCATTCCCATTGCATACATGCAGTTTGAACCGATGCCCTGAAGTCCCAATGTTCCTATCTGATTCCATGTGTTCACCTGACCTTGAAGCAACTTGCTGTAGGCGGTAATGTCCTCCTGTAAGTTGTAGAGCAGGATGAAGTCGATATAGTACAGACACATATAGGTCACGAATCCCCAAAGGGAAAGGGATAGATACTTTGACATCCACTGGGACCAGGCATTACTCCAAGGCGGTACGATGGATAGGGCAAACATAATCGGTGCAAACATGGCGAGAATGGTCATAAAGATGCGTTGGGCTACCAATATACCATAATAGGTCATCTGGAAAATCAGTTCCCCGATGAAGCGGATGACATCATTGATCCATTCCGACACTTTTGTTTCTGCGGCGACGGCTGCCTGTTGCGCATAGTTGTTGATGGTAGAACCAAGGTTCTCCATACTGTATATGAGTTTATCCCACCAGTGGGCATCCTCACCAATAGCCTGAATCTGCTTGGCTGTCTCTACACTGTCCTGAACCTGACGGAGTCTTTTCAGGTAATCGGCCTGCTTCTGTGCCACCTTGCGCTCCATGGCGGCCACCTCCTTGTTCTTAGCCTTTGCCATGGCCTTGGTGGTAGCTTCCAAAGCCTTACCAGGAGTCTGTAGCGAAGAGCATATCCAGCCGCTTGATGTAATACACATCGAGAGGGCTATGATACGAGCCAGCTTCATGACATCCATAGCCCTGCGTCCAAGCATCATCATCCAACACTCATAGGAACCGACGCATAGAGCCAGTAGCAAGCCGAGGACACGGGCATATCCGACGGTATCACCAAGGATGGCTGCTTTGGGGAAAGACTCCATAGCAACCAACAGCTTGTCAAGGCTCTCATCGATGCTTGGCAGTCCCATCGTGAGAAAAAGGTCCGGAATACTGAGTAAAATATTCATTGTCATCATTAAGTCCTCCTTACTTGTAATAGCTCTGAGCCATACCTACCAGATGGGCGGTACGGCTGACGAGTTCTTCCATCTGTTTCTTGGCATCAATATAACCCTTCTGTCGCTTGGCATTCTCCAACTCATAGCCGATACCGGTTTTATGTAGATACGAAATGTTCTGGCAGATGATGCTGTTCTGGCGGGATAGTTCATCGACTTGGAACTTCATCTTGCCCTTGCTCTTGGTCAAACAGAATGTCAACCCTTCAGAAATGCTGTTTTGCATACGGTTGAAGTCATCCTTGAAGGAGGAATAGACCAAATCGACATTCCGGTCTGCCTGTCGTAGCACTTCCTCCTTGTGAAGTTCCTCGATATACTGCCGTTCACTCTCGACCTTTTTCATTTTCTGCCTTTGCGTCTCTTCCGAGGTGACACGAACAGGCATGATACGCTTGACATTAGAATCAGACTCTTCGAACTCTACATAAAGGCCACTGTGGAATCCGCGCCATCTCCAGTGGAGTGATGCCCCGCTGTAACTGTTGTGCATCAGCCAATAGTACCAGTCGGGGGCAAAGTCCCAAGGGCCGTTTTCCATTGACTTCCATTGCTTTTCCTTCTGCTCGTCGTGCTGAATCTCCGCCCATTGTGCGGATGCTCCTAATGGCAGCAAAGCCAATAGGGAGAAAAATAATAGTTTCTTCATACTTTATTCCATTGATTGATTAGTCCTTTTGCTATCTCGTCTGTGACCTCACTGTTCAGAATGTCCCAGATGTAATCGTAGTGAAAGCCACCAACGGCTACGACACTTGCCCAGCAGTAGGCACTGTCGATGATGCCTCTCATTGCATCGATGCTGGTTTTAATGGAGTTTATCAGGTTCAGTTTCTCGTCCATCGAGGCTTTCATCACGTTCAGCCCGCTTGCGGTCATGGTGACATACAAGGCCTTGATGTTCTTGATCTCACGTGAACATGCCAAATTTGCCTCGGCAAAGTACCAGGCCACCATTGGTTTCTTGGTTGTATACTTGGCAGAGAGCTGCGCAAACTCAGAATACTCTTGAATGAGCTTGTACAGGCTGTTGGCTGTAGAACTGAGACAGGCAGCAAGGAGTATATAAGAGTAGCCGTTAGACAGTTTGGTGTTCAGAGTGGTGCGCACGTCGTTGAACTTGTCTGCTCCCTTTGTGACCATTGACTGTTCACCGAAACTGACAGCTATTCTGTCACGGGCGGCATCTTCCTGACCCTTTATCATCTTGTGTAGGTCAATCAAAGCCTCAATGGTCGGCAGATCCTGCGGAAACTCGATGGCGTGACTCTCTGAGATACCCAGAACTGCAAGCATCAATATGATTGTTAGCTTCTTCATGCTCCAAGCCCTTCCCAGTCGTTAATCAGTCCTTCTACGAGATTCTTGCCGGTAAAGTATGCTGCCCAGGAATCCACATCGATGGCCAGAAGGAGGTTGTTCATGTCGCTGCAATACTGGCACATCATCGTAATGGCCTCCATCTTGTAGCGTATCTCCAGCAGGTGGGTATAGATGCGGTTGGCTAATGTCAGCCGTTCGTAGCGGTCTATGAAGTTATAGCCATCACCCTGACCACTGGCAGGTGCGCCAACATTTGGTACATCCTTGCTCTTTTTGATGGGACTTTGCACCTTGCCGTTGTTGACTATATCCACAAAGTCCTTTACCAGCGACTCTGTTTCCAGAACGATGTCCATGATTTCATTCAGGCAGATGACATAGTTCTTGGCAGGTGACTTACTCATGTATTTCAAGACAATCGGCACGTCCTTGAAGATCTCTGCGACGGTGGCACCAATCTCTACGTAATACTGTGACTCGGCACCAAATCCGCTGACGTTCTCCATCGACAACTTATATAGTTCCTTGATGGTGGCCATTGTCGCGGTGTACTGCATCAGCTTCTGCTGTTTGCTATTAATGGAGTCCAGACGGGTGTTGTGCTGGCTCTCGATAAGTTCCTGTGAAGCGGCATTGGTCGTGACTGCTCCTGTCGTCCAAGGGTCAATGACTACCTTCACTCCAGCCCAGGACTGTACAGACAGCAGGGCTGCTACTAAGAGGATAACGATTCTTATTCTTACCATAATGACATGACGTTTTGATGTTCATTAATCTTTCGGGCAAAGTCCAGATACCTGTCTACCTTGGCCTTCTTCCTGTCTTTCTCCAATTCTACGATGGCAGTCTTGATGTCGCCATAGTGATGCTCATAGATTTTCAGGGCTTCCTTCTCCATGCGTTCTGTGGTGAAAGCCCAATAGCATTCAGGCGGTTCCTCCACACCGAAGACATCCCAGGTGTCACCACGACGAATCCATACCTCATTGAAGAATGCACGTCCTTCCTTGTTCTGAAGCTGGTTAATAGTGAAGATCTGCTTGCGCTGCACATCATTGAAGCCCAAAACTTCAGCCACTTCGTCGTAGTTGTCCTTGAACTGGTTCTGGTTCAAAAGGATGGTAATGGCAGCTTCTGCCACGACAGCCTGCTTCAGAATCGGTGAGGAAACGAGGTCTTCAAGTTCCTGAGTGACCACTCCGGCAATGCCGTGGAACTTACGTACAGTCTTGAAGAGGAATTGGAGGTATGCAGCCATTCTTGGAGTAGCTACGGCTTTCCATGCCTCTTCTATGATGATGGCCTTACGTCCTTTCTTCAGGCGCATCTTCTGAAGGAACACATCCATGATGATGAGGATAACGATGGGGAAGAGCACCTCATCATCCTTGATTTTATCCACCTCGAAGATGATAAACTTCTGATCAAAGAGAGCTTCACCGGAATCATTGTTCAGCGTCTGCTCCAATTCGCCACCCTTATAGAAGCGTCCTAACATGGCTGCGAACTTCTTGATTTGGAACTCCACACCTTTCTCCTTGCTGATCTGCGGGATGCGTTCCATCGCGAACTCATAGAAGGAGTTAAACGTCAATGTTGTCACCTTCAAGGCTCTGCGCCTCTCTTCCATGCGGTCTATCTCCTGTTCAATCTTCATCAGGTAGTTTTTCTTCACCACCTCTGGAGCCAGTCGGGCTATCTGGTGTTGGGCAGCACTGATTTCACCCTCAGAAGCACCATGCTCCTCGGTCATGTTCGACAGTTTCTCTACCCATCTGCGGTTACGCTCTTCCTTGATTTGTTCTGCGTCCTCTTCTGTCATGCTATCAGCAGTGGCAGACTCCGGGGCTTGCTCTTCCATCTTTGACTCTTCACTCTTCTGAAGCTCCTGCTCGAACTCTTCATAGTTGCCATCCATCTTTCCTCTTAACTCCAGCAACTTGCGCAGGCTCTCACGCTCAATGTCTGAGAAACGCTCAAAGGGATGGAAGAACTCTTCATAATACTCCACCAGCACTTGGTTGACAATCAGTTCTTCAACTGAATCCACAGGGTTCTCACCAAGATAGATAAACAGGATAAGCGTTTTCAGGAAGTTTTTCTTCTCTCCGAAGTTGCCCTCATACTCTTCTCGTGTTATCTTGAAGGGATTCATGGAGATGGGTTTCTCCTTAGAATAGGTGATATAGGTGCCATTGTAATGACGGCAGATCCCCTCATAGGAGTCGCCAGTGTCAAGTAGCACGATGTCCGTATCTTGAATAAGCAACTGACGAACCACACTGTTCATGTGGAACGACTTACCTGTACCAGACGGGCCGATGCAGATGAAGTTGGCATTGCTCGTATGCTTTATCTTACCTTCCTTGCCCGTGAAGTCTATGCCGATGGGCAGTCCGTCCCTGTCTGTATAGTACACCAACAAAGGTGAATCTTCCGTTCGTTTGGTATATTCCTTGAAGAACAGACACAAGGCAGCATCCGACAGGGTCAGGAACAGATCATAGTCCGGGTTGAAGGCATAGGCATTGCCTGGGAACGATGCTTGAAACAGCTCCAACTGGTTATATGCTGTCTTTGATGGAGTGACACCGCATCCATAGAGCTTTGTCTCGATGAAAGAAGCCACTCTGTTTATCTTGTTCAGCGGGCTGCTGACAATAATGTTGAAATTGGTATTTACCAACAGCTTATTGTCTGCTGCCAACATATCCAGAACTGCGTCGATGTCTGCTTTGGCAATCTTGTTAGACGGGTCAGGCATAGAGCCATGACGCTTTGATTTGCTTTCCAGCTTACGCTTCAGCTTCTGTTGGGCAGGAATCTGGATGACCTGATTGTAGATAACGCAATCGGCATAGGGGATGTTTGTCAGAAAGCCGAACAGGTCTGTTGCAATCTGAAAGCCATTCACTTGAACGGGAAGGTATGGTCTGACATAGGTAGGCATGTCGATGACATCCACATCGACAAGCTGATAGGAGCGAACCGCCCTGTCCCCAATGGTCAGGTGTTCATCACTGGCCTTGAAGTTGTTGACGCTAAACGAACCCTCCTTGAAATAGACCGCCATAAAACGATGCAGGTAGTCATTCACATCAACCTTGTTCAGCTTATAGTTCCAGATACCCTTCTCACTAAGAATGTCGCACACCTTATCAACCTTGGTATGGAAGTCGAGCCACTTCTTCGGGTCATACTTGATGAACATATTCTTCCCTGCCTCCTGAGTGATGATGAGGAAGGTGCGGATGTCTGTATATTCCCTGCCCTCAAAATAGCGGAAATAGCTCTGTGAAAGGAACTCCATATCATCTGAAATGTCATGGTGGTAGCCTTTCTTGCAGAAGATGTCCTGTTTCTGTAGCGCATACCCTTCTCCCAATGTCTGTACGATGTTGCTCAGTACTTCGGTAAACTGGAAGTACAGCTCGGCATTATAACAGAAGCGAGGCACGGGGTTCTTGATTTCGAGAATGACGGAACAGTCACCCTTCTTCGACCAAAGGACGGTATTGAGAAGCCTTCCTTTCTCGTCCACGATGTCCTGAAGCTGGGAGAACAGTCCGTCAAACGGTCTTTTCTTTGTACTCATACGTTATGCTTTAATGATTGTACAAGTTCTGATAGACGAAGATTCCTCGGTCATGACGCTTGGCATGGAGTCCGCTGCGTTGCTTGACATAAATCGTAATCAGTCCTGAGATGGCCAGAACAAGCATGGCGATAAAGCCAGCCAGCTTGCCCATCAGGATAGAGAACACGATAAATCCGATGAACGACAGACCGATGGCTCCGGCTGCATAGGAGAGGAACCTTCCTCTGATTCCCATAAACTCCAAGGGACGTTGCAGCCCCTTGAAAACAGGGAAGTCATTATTGTTGTTTTGCATATCTTTCTCTTGAATAGTAAAAGGAAATGCCCTGCCATCACATGGTTAGAGACGGCAAGGGCATCTCCAGCTGTCACGCTCGGCTCTTACTTGAAGAACATAGGCAGTGCCTCCGACATGGCGATGAATGCGACACATCCGCCAATGGTCATCATAATGGTCTTCTTCACGTCCTGGTCGCCGTTCTGCATCTTGAAATAGACGTTGAATGAACCGACAAGCACGATGACGGCAGCAATTGCTTTCATCAGATTGGCCACAGGGGTCTGATACGATGAAATCTCAGTTGTTGCCTTGGTGAAGCCACCTGCGCCTTTACTGCTGGCATAGGTTGCCATGGCACAGAAGATGAACATGCCTACAAAGGAGGCAATGCGCTTTTTGGGAAGTTTTTTCCAACCCTGCTGGAGGGCGTTCTTAATAGGGTTAATTCCTTGTAACATAATTGTTTGTGAATGATTTTTATGAAAATTCTATGTTACAATTTAAAGAACCAAGTGGTGGGGAGAGAAGTCTTAACGGGGCTTCAAAGCATCCGCCTCACGCGGGTACTGCGGCATCACTCCCTCAATTCAGCCGCCAAAAGTTAAAGTACAATATTAAAGGTTTATGCTGCCTGCGGAATCTCATTCCATCCGGCTGCTATCTTTCCCAAGATGCTATCCTTACCCTTCTCTGCGAGTTCATTAATCTTGGGAATCAGATCTTCAATTTCTATTCTACCGCTCATAACTTCTTGTTCGCTTTCCTCCTCCTTAGAGAGGTCTTTTCTTATGTTATCCTTGATGACGGACACTGGCTTGAACTCCTTTGCCTCGTCGCTGATGTCGATTTCCTCTTCCTCAACGGCTGCTTCCAATGGCACAATGTCCTTCTTGAAATACTGGTCGTAGGTTATCATCCCGGCATAGTAGCAAATATAGCCGATGAAGATGACCGTTAAAAGATTACCGAATGTCATGCTGTTGCCGTTGTTTGGGGATTGTTAGGTGAAGCCTCTGTAGCATTCTCGCGTTCTACGTTCCATGCACGGTTACTTCCATACCAGTGACCATTCTTTTCTTCGGCTCTCGGGTCGTAGCTGACTTTCACACACTCGCCCTGCTGAATGGAGAACTGCTTGATCTTGTCCTCACCGAAAACATCAAACAGGAGTCGTTTGGGGTACTGCTCTTCCGTTTCAAGCACATACTGTTGGTTTTGCCATTGACCACGTGCAGACGTACCGCTCTTAGCTGGTAATACTGCAATAATCTTTCCTTTGATTTCCATGTTACTTATAACTTTTATGTTTATTACTTGTACCGGGCTTATTTGCTCAGTAGCGTTCGCTTATTAGATGACTGCAGGAGGGCACCAGGGGGCAAACGTCAGCCCGACCTTGCGGCCATGTTCCTCTCTGATAGGATGACGCTTCAACTCCAAAGGGTAATAGATAGTGTTATCACCCTTGAATACGATATAGCCTGCTCCCTTTAGTTTATGACGAAGCTGAATACGTTCAACGTTGCACACCAGTTTCATGTTGGTACGCTGCTCTAACCCGAATGTAATTCTTCTACGTTCCGACCTTATGAGATTGGTACGTATTCTGGAGCGCATACGGCTTTCTTCCTCTGGAGTACGGGTAAGTCCCATCTGATTGGCCATCCTTCTGACAGTACGCCAGGAGATATTCGCTTCTGCAGCAATCTCGTTGAGGGAGTGGTTAGGGTACATGTCCCTAACCAGCTCCTCAATCTGCTTCGTCTTTGTAACAGGCTCGCTCTTTGTGAGTCCAAGAGACTTGGCTTTACGGCGCAACGTCCTCGTGCTGATGCCAAAGCGTTGTGCCAACTGTTCGTTGGTCTCTATCTGATAGTTCTGACGCAGGAGGTTAACCATCTCCTCAGTCCATTCTATTGCTTCCCTTGTATTCATAATGCCTATATTAAACTGTCACGATGTTTGTAGCACTCACGAAACTCTACCTTGTTCAACTCTATAAAGGCACGTAGGATGGCATTTACCATATCAGTGGCAGACATGCGGTTAACATCACATGCTTTCAGGGCTTCTACGATGTCATCGTCAATCCAGTACATCTTCCGGCCAGTCTTTTTGACACGATAGCCATAACCTTCACCATACTTCAAGAAGGTATTCCACATCAGGTTTCCTTCTTTGGGTTGTGCCGTCGGCCCTGGAGTCGGCTTTGGGCTGGCAGGTGCTGGTGTGGGTTGCTCCTGTATCGGTGCTTCCTGTCCACCTTCTACGGGAGTGGCAGGCTGTGTCTGTCGCCCTTGGACTTCGAGAACCAGACCTGCAATGTCGTTGGGCAGTTGCATCAGGTCATCCTGGGTCATTTCGTTCTTCTTTGCCATAGCCTTACTCTCCATAGATTTCGTTGTAAATACAGTCAAAGGCAGGCTTTACGATAGACTCCTGCGTGTTCATCAGACTAACGGTGTTGTACCGCTGCATCTCCACTCTCTGTTCAATCTTCGGAGTAACAATGCCAAACTTAGACCATCCTTCATCTGTCTCAGCCCAGAGTTTCTTTTCCCTCTCAGTGCCGTATCTCTTGTCGTGTCTGTTGACAACGAAGAATATCTTGGTGGCCATTGACTGCACACGCTTCTTCAGTTGCAGAATGAATCCAAGGAAGGTGACGGTAGAGTTGATGCTTGTTGTCTCATACTGATAAGGACAAACAATGTAGTCAGAGTGTACAAAAAGGGGAATAAGACCCTGTTGAGCAAGGTTTCCTGGAGCATCTATCAACACAGTGCCGTTCAACTGGCGCAGGTTCTGCATCAGGTTCTTCACATTCTCAGGGTCGGCAATGTTGAAAGCCTGTACCTTGTACGGCTCTTTCAGGTCGCTGTACTTCTTGTGGTCAGCCTTGCGCTTCTCGAAGATAGTCTGCTGTCCGTCGCAATCAATTACGATGGTTCGCTTACCCCTTGCAACAAGATAGTTGGCAAACAGGGTACACAAAGTTGTCTTGCCTACGCCGCCTTTTTGGTTGGCAAACGTGATGATAGTTGCTTCGTTCATTTCTTTTTCAATTTAAAGATTTACAAATACTTGTTCTTAACTCTCAATGTCCATCCGAAAGGGAAAGGACAAAAACAAACTCCTTTTTGGTAGGCCATTTATAACTTGGAGTTGGGCCCCAGAACAAGTATTCGCTGACGATGTACCAGTCATCACACACCTTCAAAACGGGTGGTCAACCATTGATTTCTCAGAAATCCGCTGCAAAGGTACGAAGATTCTACGAAACCACCAAACAATTTATCAGATTTTTATAATATTGATATTTTATAAATTCTTAAAATCATCAAATTTATCATTCTGAATATATAAAATACATATTTTCTGTATTTCTGTAATAAACTTAGAGTGGTCGAATCTAGTTCTTTCCCTCTCGTATTTATATATTAAGGTATATAGGTAACGAAATAATAGTAAAGTACATTTCTGGGCAGATAATACGGATAGCCAATGCCCAGTGACAGTTATAAACTTATCCACGTCACATCATCATTATCAATACTTTTATTGATGTATAAACACTAATAATGATAAGTATGGGATGTTGAAAAGCACCCCATACTTGTTATCGCTTCAGTTGCTGCTCATCATCGATGTCGTTATATCTGGTATTGTGGCCAACCTCCCATTCGCGGTTTTGATCACGTGAACCTTCTTTGCTGATAGTGGGCTTGCGGAGGTGGCGGCTGTCGGACTGTTGCTGTCGCGATGACTCTGTATTATGGCCATGAGACACAGATGACTGATGCTCCAGTTCCGGATGGGCGTTCATCCAGGCTTTGAGGTCGTTGGCTTTGAGTGCCTGGAGCTGATAGTCTTTGAGGTCGATGAAATCGTCACCATAGGCGATGCGGCCTTTGGAGATATGAGTGCCAAACTGGCGGCGAAGCATACGGTTCAGTTCGCGGGTGGTGAGGTCGGGATTGTCCTCCAGCATGGCATCGATGAACTCGTCCAAGCGGTGCAGACGCTCTGCCTTTGGCTGGAATTGCAGGAGGTCTTTCAGCTTCAGTACGTCGCCACCTTTGAGAACGGTCTTGTTCTGATGGTCGATGATGGTATAGCCGTAGGGCTTGTCCTTGGAGCCATGAAAGACCAGATCGACACCAAACTTCTGCTTCATCAGCTGGCGAAGCTCTTCTTTGTCGGCAGTCATATCGCGGTACTTCAGGAGAATGGCACGGAGCTGTTTCCTTCTGCGCTCATCGGGTTCAAAGGTCTGCAGGTGCTGCTGGATGGTGGTCAGCAGCAGGGTGTCGATGACGTGGCCATCGCGCTTGATGCAGAGATTGCCGTCTTTCTCGTAGCATTCGTAGCCGCTGGATTCGAGGATGGCACGGAACTGATTGAGGGTGTCAAACTTGTAGTCGAAAGCATTCTTGACGGCCTCAGATGCTCGCTGCTGCTGATTCTCGCCCATGATGCGGTTGATGACTTCCTGCGAATGTACCCGCTCGTGATGGTCGTCAATCTTATGGCCATCGGGGGCCACTCTGCTGGTCACTATATGAAGATGGTGGTTGTCGGTGTCGTGGTGGGCATAGATGAGAAGGGGCTGACCTTCTTCGCCATAACCCATTTCTTTGAGATACTGGTGGGCAATGTCCAGAAGTTGCTCGTAGGAGTATTCATCGCCACGGCAGGAGATGGCGAGATGGAACTGGGGTGACTTGATTCGCTGGTTGTGGCGATAGGTGTACTTGGTCAGATACTGCTTCAGTTGGTCAGGCGTATAGGAGTCTATTTGCCCGATGAAACCGAAGTTTTTCATTTCAAGGAGTTCGGCAACACCCTCGCTGACCTTGCGCTCGTTGTAATCGACGGCGTGGAAGGTGGTGCTGGATGGCAGAATTGTGGCTATCATTTGCAGAATTACTATTTTTTAGAAATTATGAAATACAGAAAGATAGTAATTCAGAAAAACAGAAAATATTAAAGAAACAGATTAAAGTCGGGCTGCTGTTTCTGAATTTATGAAAATAAGAGTTTCAGATGCTTGTCAGTCGTTTGGCAATGTCATGTTGTTCCCGCTTTATAGAATTTATGAGTTTCTGAATTTCTGTAATCTGCGGGTAGAGTACTTGCTCGAAGAACTGAGGGGTGAGTTCCTGGCCGATGGCGAGTTCATTGGCTCGCTTCATCGTCTGGTTGAAATTTCCTCCAAGCCAGCTGAGATCTTGCTGGAACTTCACGTAAAGGGCGGTCATCTTGTTCAGAGCATCGATTTGACCGACAGTTGCCGAGTCATCGAACTGCTTCACGGCATCCCTGACCATTGCGCTGATGGTGGTGTAGCGGGCTGCTTTGCGCTTAAACAGGGCTTCTTCTTCGGGCGAGAGCCTAATCCAGAGGCGTTTCGTTTTCTTTTCCATAGGGCTGTTATCCTTTTATAATGTTACCGAGTTGCGAGGTGGCATAACCCCAGCTTCGCAGAAGTTGGCAAGTCGGCTTTTGAGGGTGGCGAACGTAGTTTGTCAGCACAAAAGCACAACTTGCTATTCCGTTTCGCATAGACTCGCCTTGCGGTCGGGTTGCCAGTCGATGGCTACGGGCTGTCCTCGCTGATACAAAGGTATAACTTTTCGCTGACATGGGCAAGTAATCGTGACGGAAATACCGATGGAATCGCGTGTTTCTGAAAGATATAAAATATGTATTTCAGATTTTATGTAATTCATAATTTATGTAATACTATGCTGTCTTGATGACTAAATTGCGTTGCTGATTTATTGAAAGATAGATTTACTGATTTTCAGAATGATTGAATTACTGATTATCTGAAACTCTTATTTTCAGAATCTCTGAATTTATAAATCTTGGTAACTCTGTAATTCTATCTTTTTGAATTGCAGAATATCTATTTATCTGATTTGATAAAAATATGAGTTTCTGACTTTATAAAACTCTGAAACTAATAATATCTGAATATGCAATGTTCTGACAATATGAATTTCTGATTTGCTGTAATTCTAAGTTTCATAATATCTGAGTTTCAGCATCGAGGGAAAAGAACACTGAGGACTGATGGCGGCAGAGCGGTGGAGGTTGGGATGGCCACATTTTCGGCAGGCTTCCAAATGGGCAGAAAGGCGGCAGGAACCTTGGCTATCTCAGGAAAAATGACTAACTTTGAGGGAAAGAAATGTTGAAACTATGCTGATATTCGTACTATACTTCCTGATGATTTGTGCCATCATGAAAGGCATCGGTCAGGTTATCAGGCTTGTTGCAAAGCTCGCTATGCTGCTTTTGGTGGCATTAGGTCGCATTATAAGACTGCTGACAGGCCAAAAGAGTTTCGTAAGGGCATAGGTGCCTGACGGCGATTTTGTGTTCCAGGCTTCACTTCGTTCAGTGTAGTCTGGCTATAAATTAATGTCTGAAATTGCGGTGAAATCGCCAAAAACTGGTTATATGCTTACTATGACAAACGACGGCAGATAGCGTCATCAACCTCGATTCCCCCCAAAAAGTAGAATAAAAACGAAAGTGAAAAGCAGAGGGCGGTTCCTATCATGAAATGGCATGGATTATCAAACTTGGTAGGAATTGCGCTACGCTATGACGCTTCTTTTTCCCTTGAAGGTCCCATTTATTTCCCTTAAAGTACATCAGCCTCTTGTGTGCGCGTTTAAAGCTCTATTTATTGTTTTATTTATTAAAGCTTTATTTACGGAGGGGAGAAATGCCCTATTTATCGGGGTTGCGGGCGTTTTTTAGCAAGGAAATGCGCTGAACTTGCACGGAAATGCGTCGTAACTTGCATGGAATTGCGGCTAACTTGCAAGGAAATGCGCCACTATGAAAAGCGTGATAGTCTAAATAAGCGAACTTGCAAGGAAATGCGCAGCTGTCGGTACTCGATTTTTAACGGCTGTATTGGAGGCCTGTCTCAAAGGATTGTTATAACTTTGTGCTGCCAAACGGCAAATATGATGCTTAAAGAAGAAGTTAAATTATAATTAGTTTGATATGACAAAAGAAAAGAAGCAGATACCCAAGAATCTGGTGATAGGCAAAGTGAATCATGAGCCGGTACGATGGAGTAACAGTATTGTTGATACACCTGTCGTGTATGGACTCATAGAGCGCAGGACGCTGTATTTCATTACGGGTGAGGTGAAACATAAGTATGTAGAGAAGAACCTCGGTGTGCCTGACAACTGGAAAGATCTGTACTTCCACTTGACTGATGAGGATCTAGGTGTCATCGGGGGAGAAAAGAATGTACCTCGCACTTATGAAGCCCTTTGTAAGCTTGGCCAGAAGTTCCTGCCAGTGAGCTTCAGGAACGAAAAAGGTGAGCTGGTAATTGGTAAGGTACACTGGATAGACACGTTCTTCTATAACGAAGTTACAAAGATGTACGACGTGCGCGTGTCACCTGAGATTATGCCGTATCTGATAGACATCAGCCAGAGCTTTACGACGTTCGACCTTGGTACGGCCATGCTGCTGCGCTCGAAATACACTCAGAAGATGTATGAGCTGTGCAGCCAGTTCAGCGGTGACTTCCGCTATGTGGATAGCGATGTAGAGCAGACAGACAACGTCTATAAGAAGCGTGTGCTACCCATTGCGATGGATAAGTTCCGTCGCATCTTCAACCTCGACGAGGTGCGCGATGCCAGGACAAACCGTGTCATCACTCCGGCTACCTACGTCAATTTCAAGAATATGAGGACTAACATCCTCGATGTGGCGCAGTCGGAACTGTATAACCTTTATCTGTGCCATCATTCTAACGTGTGGTTCGATTACCAGCCTGGCCCAAAGAAGGGACGTGGCGGTAAGGTGTCGTCTGTGTATATCTTCATATATACGCGTGATTTCCCAAAGAATGGACTCGACAGACCTTGGCAGGATGGTGACGAGCCGTTGTCACCTTTTGAGAAGTTCGCCTTGCCTATACCAAAAGTTTCTCCACAGCAGCGAATCAGGGAGAATCTTTGGTACGACCTGCCAGATGACACACAGGAACGAGCCGTTGAAGCCCTGTTGAGTCACTATATGACAGCTGACGAGCTGAAATACTATATGCGTCAGATAACAGCGGTTGCGCGTAACCACAAAGACAGCTGGGTACAGGTAATTCAGGTTATCAAGGACAAAGAGCGTCAGCCGAAATTCCAAGAGGGTACGGCTGCCTTCAAGCATAAGTGCATTACTGAGTTTGCCCTGAAGAAGAACCTGCAAGTGTTCGGATGGTCACTGGAACCGATGCCTAAAGTGCGCAGAACAAAGAAAACAACGTTAGAACAAGACCTGTTCAGAGAATAACAGTTCAATCATAATAAACACTTTTGGGGAGAATTCCCGCCACGCTCGATAGGCGACCGCAAAGGCATTTTTGTTTCAGATCGAGGTCAGTTGGCGGGATTCTTCATTGTATTATGAACAAAACTAGATGTTGTTATGTCACCTGTTTGTCATAGTTAAATGCTAGCCAGAAATTGCAATTCGGGGGTACGCCAGACCCCGATTATGAAAGTTTAACATCCGGAAAAACACAGAAAATCAAACAGAATCAGTTGAAAGCCATCGCTTAAACGAACCATCAGACGATAACCAATGAATGTTTATAATGTCAAGATTTCCGTTCGCTAAGAGGGGAGTTATTGTACACTATTTGTTCAGTCGGTCAAATTTGAGCACAAAAAAAGGAGTTAGATTTTTGTCTAACTCCCTGGAAATCAGTCTTTTAACTTGGCGCTTCAGGATGGGCTTGAACCAACGACCCCCTGATTAACAGTCAGGTGCTCTAACCAACTGAGCTACTGAAGCAGGTTTTGCTGTTAAGCGGGTGCAAAGGTACGGCGAATTTTTGAAACCACCAAATATTTTTGCGACTTTTTTTAAAAAAGGCTGCATTTTCAAGAAATGCAGCCTTTTCTATCTTAGAAATCCATGTGATCGAGAGAATCACTGAAGTCTTTTATTTCCTGTTTCTCCTTCGGAGCCTCTTCCTGATTCTCAGGACGTGGACGGCGATCACGATCACCATGCTCACGACGCTCTCCTCTGTCACGGCGGTCTCCGCGATCAGGTCGACGGTCACGACGCTCTCCACGATCCCCGCGTTCACCGCGCTCTGGACGCTCTCCACGCTCACGGCGGCGCTGCTGAGGCTCTACATAGCCCTCTGGCTTCTCGATGAGCACACGATGAGAGAGCTTGTACTTACCCGTCTTAGGATCGATCTCAAGGAGCTTCACCTGGATATGGTCGCCCTCCTTGATGCCAGCCTCCTCGACAGTCTCAAGGCGCTTCCAGTCGATCTCGGAGATATGGAGCAGACCATCCTTGCCTGGCATAATCTCGACGAAGCAGCCGTAAGGCATGATGCTGCGAACCACACCATCGTAAATCTCACCCACCTCGGGAATGGCCACGATGGCCTTGATCTTGGCGATGGCTGCGTCGATGCTGGCCTTATCGGGTGCGCTGACCTGAACATGACCCACACCGTCGGCCTCGTCGATGGTGATGGTAGCTCCTGTATCCTCCTGCATCTGCTGGATGATCTTGCCACCAGGGCCAATGACGGCACCGATGAACTCCTTTGGAATATCGAAGGCCTCGATACGGGGTACCTGAGGCTTCATCTCCGGACGCGGCTCAGCAATGGTGTCGGTGAGGCACTTCAGAATGTGCTCACGACCGGCCTTGGCCTGCATGAGGGCCTTCTCGAGGATTTCGAACGACAGGCCGTCGCACTTGATATCCATCTGTGTAGCGGTCAGACCGTCCTTCGTACCAGTAGTCTTGAAGTCCATGTCGCCCAGGTGGTCCTCATCGCCGAGGATGTCGCTCAATACGGCATATTTCTCTTCACCGGGGTTCTTGATCAGACCCATGGCGATACCAGATACGGGCTTCTTCATGGGTACACCTGCATCCATCAGAGCGAGGGTACCGGCACATACGGTGGCCATAGAGCTGGAGCCGTTAGACTCGAGGATCTGCGACACGAGACGAACCGTGTAAGGGAAGTCCTCGGGAATCTGACCCTTCAGACCACGCCATGCAAGGTGGCCGTGACCAATCTCACGACGGCCTACGCCACGCTGAGCCTTGGCCTCACCTGTACAGAACGGGGGGAAGTTATAGTGCAGCAGGAAACGCATGTAACCGTGCTCCAGCACATCGTCGACCAGCTTCTCGTCGAGCTTCGTACCGAGGGTACAGGTGCTCAGTGACTGTGTCTCACCACGGGTGAAGATGGCACTTCCGTGAGGCATGGGCAGTGGGCTGACCTCGCACCAGATGGGGCGGATATCGGTGGTCTTACGGCCATCGAGACGGATGCCCTCATCGAGGATGCAACGGCGCATGGCATCGCGCTCCACATCGTGGTAGTAGCGGTCCATCATAGCCTCGTACTCTTCTTTGGAGATCTCAGAGTCGTCGG
Source organism: Prevotella sp. (assembly GCA_017556145.1). GTDB lineage: Bacteria > Bacteroidota > Bacteroidia > Bacteroidales > Bacteroidaceae > Prevotella. The sequence goes on from JAFZCU010000232.1 coordinate 34,290, forward strand.
TGATCTCAGGATGAGCCTCGAAATATTTCTCCTTGAAGTCCTCGAGGATCTTCTCGAAGGCCTCGGCACGCTCCTGCTTCTCAAGCGCCTGCTTGGTGATATCGTAGGCGGGCTGATACAATTCCTTGTTCATCTGCTCACGGAGGGCCTCATCGTTGACCTCGTGGTCGTACTCGCGCTTCACGTCCTTGCCCAGCTCCTTGGAGAGCTCAGCCTGGAGTTCGCACATGGGCTTGATGGCATCCATCGCAGCCTTGAGGGCACCCAGCAGGTCCTGCTCGCTGACCTCTTTCATCTCACCCTCTACCATCATGATGTTCTCAGCCGAGGCACCTACCATGATGTCCATATCGGCCTCCTTCATCTGCTCGAAGGTAGGGTCAATTACATACTCACCATTGATGCGTGCAACGCGGACTTCCGAAATGGGGCACTCGAAAGGTATATCCGAGCATGCCAGGGCTGCAGAGGCAGCAAAACCGGCCAGTGCATCGGGCTGGTCAACACCATCGGCGCTGAGCAGCATAACGTTTACGAATACTTCTGCGTGATAGTTACTTGGGAACAGTGGACGAAGCACACGGTCCACCAGTCGTGACGTCAGGATTTCATTGTCAGAGGCTTTGCCTTCGCGCTTGGTGAATCCACCAGGAAAACGGCCAGCGGCACTGTACTGTTCGCGATAGTCCACCTGAAGTGGCATGAAATCGGTTCCGGGAACTGCATCTTTTGCGGCACAAACAGTGGCCAGGAGTACGGTGTTGTTCATCGTCAGCATGACGGCACCATCGGTCTGTTTTGCCACTTTCCCGGTTTCAATGGTGATGGTCCTTCCATCAGCCAATTGAATGGTCTTTGTAATTACATTCATCTTGTTTAAAACATCTAAAAATAAAAAAATCAATGCGACCATCAAAGCTGTGGTCGCTAAAATTTGCGCAAAGGTACACATTATATAATAAATAAACGAATAATTGCCGATTATTTTTCTTTTTTTATGAATAATTGTGTACCTTTGCCGCTGTGACAAAGAAGATTCTGACATACGACCAACTGGGCATCGGGCTTACAGACATCTATGAGCAGATGGGTTACCATGAGGTGTTGCCTGACGATGCGACACAAAGGGAAACTCGCGCCATCATCGATGAAGTCAGAAGCTGGCTTCGTCCGCAATTCTGTTTCTTCGTCACCCGCGAACTTCCTGTTTTTGAGATGGGGCGGATTATCGGAAACCAGTTGCGAGGGTCAGAAGCCTATGCACTTTTCATCTGCACTTGCGGTCAGGAATTCGAGTCTTATCAGCAGCAACTGAAGACGAGAGGTGATATGGTTCATATGTTTATCGCCGATGCCTTGGGGAGTGTGATAGCTGAGAAATGTGCCGATGAAATGGAGGAAAATGTGCAGAGAAGCATCGGAAAACTGGGTTGGCATCACACCAATCGCTTCTCGCCTGGCTATTGTGGTTGGCATGTCTCACAACAGCAGTTGTTGTTTCCTCTGTTTAAGGGTGAGACTTGCGGTGTCAAGTTAACCGAATCATCGCTGATGGTGCCCATCAAGAGCGTCAGCGGGGTCATTGGTTTGGGAAAAGAAGTCCGCAGACTTGACTATACCTGCGGACTCTGTGATTTTGAGACGTGCTATAAGCGTCGGAAAAGATAGTCTCAGCTTTTTGATTTCAGCAATTCTTTGGCGACGGTCACGGCCGAGTTTGCATTGTCACTATAGCCGTCGGCCCCGATTTCATCGGCATATCCTTGCGTTACAGGGGCTCCACCCACCATCACTTTCACCTGGTCTCTGATGCCTGCTGCCACGAGCGCATCGATCACCTCTTTCATATAACCCATGGTGGTCGTGAGCAGCGCACTCATGCAGAGAATATCGGGCTGGTTATCCTTGACGGCTTGGATAAAAGCGTCGGCAGACACATCGATACCAATGTTCACCACCTCAAAACCACAACCCTCGAGCATCGAAGCCACAAGATTCTTACCGATGTCATGCAAGTCGCCCTTGACAGTGCCTATTACCACCTTTCCTAAAGAGGTTGCAGTCGTATCTGCCAACAGCGGTTTTATGAGTTCAAGTGCCGATTTCATCGCCCTTCCGGCCATTAACAGCTGAGGGACAAATGCCTTCCCATTTTGGAATTGCCGACCGATCTCTCCCATGGCACGGATCATCTGACCATTGATCAGAACCTGCGGGGCAGAGCCTTGGGCGATGGCCTCTTTTGTAGCCGCTGCAGCCTCATCGCTCTTGCCGGCGAGGATGGCATTGAAGAGGCGCTCAGCAGGAGAGGAAGGGGTTTCCGGAGTAATCGGAGTAGTCGGAGTAATCGGAGTGTTTTGATTATTCGGAGCTTTCTGATACTTCGGCTTTTGGGGGTGTAGGGGTGAGAGAAACAAGCCAGGCATCGGCTCGATGGCCTTTGCCATCTGGCGTATATGGGCATCCGTTGTGCCGCAGCAGCCTCCGACGATATTCAGACAATGGTTCTCCAACAGTGGCCAGAGGTCGGCAACCAGACTCTCTGGCAACTTCTGATAATGACCGTTTCCATCGGGCATCCCCGCATTGGGATAGATACTTACCTTTAACCCGAATGATGCCAACTGATAAACAAGAGGTGTCATCAATGGAACATCGGAGAGGCAATTGATTCCAACAGATACGATGCCGTCCTTGGGAATCGTATTCAGGAATCCGATAATACTTTGCCCCAGCATGTTATGACCATCAGGCGTTGACACCGAGAAACTGAGCATGATGGGTAACGCGGGGGCCGTCTCTCTGGCCACTTTAATGGCAATCTCCGCATTCCTTACATCAAAAATCGTCTCGATGAGCAAGGCGTCGACACCCCCATCTGACAAAGCCTGGATCTGTTCGGCGTAAGCCGCTTCAAGCAGTGATTCATCCAACGGTTCACCACTGGTGGCAACAGAGGTTGTACGACTGGTAGGTCCAATGCTACCTAATACCAATCGTGGCTTTTCCGGGGTCTTAGCCGTGAATTCATCAGCCAATTGGCGGGCAATCTTGACTGCGGCGAGGTTGATGTCGCGACAATGGTCCGACAGTCCATAATCCTGCATCGAAATGCGCTGGGCATTGAATGTATTCGTTTCAATCAGGTCTGCACCAGCCTCAAGATATCTGCGGTGAATGCTACTTATCACATGAGGAGCTGTCAGCGACAAGACATCGTTGCAACCCTTGAGGTCGTAGCCATGGTGAGCAAATCGGGTTCCCCTGAAATCTGCTTCACAGAGATGAGACTGCTGGATCATCGTTCCCATCGCTCCATCAAGGACCAAAATACGATTTTTGCCGATTTCATCGAGAGAAATTCGTGAGTGCCGAACATGATTTTCCGTCAGTCGGATGATGTCTTCCACCTCACGGTCTGTCTCATCCTTGCTTTGGAACTCCTCAACGATACGCATGGCTTGTTCCACTTCCCGCTCGTTATGGAAGTCCATTTCAAGATGCACACCCTCGCCACCGATATGATCCAGCAAAGGCTTCAGTTCATCGAGCGTCACCCAACAAGCCATGATGCTCTTGCCGCCATCGAGGATCTTCCGATACAAGTCATACCATTTTGGCGAACCGCCCTGAGGCTCACCGACTCCTGGAGTCCATTGGATGGCGTTCAGTTCGTCGATTTCCAGCAACGCATCGAGATGATGCATGGCACCAACGCCATCGAGATGATAGAGGGTATATTCGATCTTCTGACACTGTTCACGAATGAACGGCTGGACAAAACGGCGATAGTCATCGATACTGATCATCGTGGAAATATCGCTTTGCAGCTTAGACATCTTGCCTGGTGCCCATGAGGAGAAATAACAAAATGCCATTTCATCGCCTTCGCGGATGATATCATACAGTTCATCGAACACCTGGAAATAGATGTCGTTGAGCTGTTGCATCTGATGCTCCAACACCTCGGGCTGCATCACCGTATCAAGCAATACTTTGTCAGTGCCCTTGATGGCAGCCAACACATCGAGACCCTCCATCAAGTCGGGCATTCCCACATAATAATGACCTTGGGCCTTTTTCTTACAAGCCTTCAGCAGATTCTTATGCAACAGATAGTTGGGATGGCTGGGATTGAACGTAATCTCGTCAGTATAGTCGGGATTGGGGTGTATCCAAATGGTATCCTCGCCTCCTTCAAACACACCACCAAGGATGGCCGCCAACGAGCCAGGCCCCAGCTGCGTATTTGCCACAGGAAGCATATCGGCCATCAGCGAAGAGTGGGCCACATACCAGTCGAGATAGTCGGCCCGCCATTCCGGATCGAACCACCGCTGGTTCAAATCACGATAGGGCTTGGGGGCAGGAACATCTGCATGAGGCTTTACACCCTCCTGAAAGTGCTCCCACATATTGAGGATGATTCCCTTGTGATTCCACCAGTCGACATAGTGTTTCTTGGTCTCTTCGAGATTAGGTTTCCAAGTATGCATCATTGTCTTAGTCTTATTTTTATAAGTTTGTTTGGGCACAAAGTTATGAAATAATTTTGGAATGTGCAAAAATTACTGTAATTTTGCACGCAAAATCAAACATATTCAAAATGAGGAAGACTTTTAAAGGGCTCTTTTCCATAGCCATAATAGGAATCTGCGCGCTCAACACGATGTCGTGCAGTAATAAGAAATTCAATGTAGAAGGACAAATCAGCAATGCTGCAGACTCCGTGCTTTATTTCGAGAATGTGGGGCTTGAGGGCATTACTATCATCGACTCCGTGAAACTGAGTGACAAGGGCGAATTCTCCTTTAGTGAGGAAGGCCCCAATGCCCCAGAGTTCTATCGTTTGAGAATCTATGACCAGATTATCAATGTGAGCATCGACTCTACGGAGACCGTTACCATCAAGGCCCAATATCCGCAGATGGCCACCCAATACGAAGTCAGTGGTTCGGAGAATTGTGAGAAGATCAAGGAACTCACCCTCAAGCAGATTGCCTTGCACCAGCAGGCGATGGCCATCCAGCAGAATACGTCTTTGGGCATAGACGAAGCCAACGACAGTATCCTGAAAATCATTGATGCCTATAAGGAAGTCGTAAAGACCAATTATATCTTCAAGGAGCCGATGAAGGCCTATTCCTACTTTGCCCTCTTCCAGACGCTCGGCAACTGGCTGCTCTTTAATCCCCGCAGCAATAAGGACGATATCAAGGTGTTCGCTGCCGTAGCCACCAGTTGGGATACTTACTATCCTCATGCCGAACGTGGTCAGAACTTGCATAACATTGCGATTGAAGGTATGAAGAATATGCGTATTACGGAAGGTGCAATGGAGCAGGCCATCGATGCCAGCAAGGTAGAAGAGGCTGGTGTGCTGGATATTGCCTTGCAGGACAATCACGGTCAAGTGCGTCATTTGACGGATTTGAAAGGGAAAGTTGTCTTGCTCGACTTCCACATCTTTGCAACCAATGAATCGCCTGCCCGTATTCTGCTGCTGCGTGAGCTCTATAACAAATATGCTTCACAAGGTTTTGAGATCTATCAGGTGTCACTCGATCCTGACGAGCATTTCTGGAAGCAGCAGACAGCAGCTCTCCCCTGGATCAGCGTTCGTGATGAGGACGGCATCAACTCCCAGCGCATCATGTTGTATAACATTCAGTCGTTGCCCGATTATTTCATCATCGACCGTGGTAACAACCTGATCAAGCGCGCTGCACAAATGAAGGATTTGGAAGCAGAAATCAAGAAATTACTGTAGGATAAAAACAAATTATGCAAGAAAATCAGGTTTTTCTTGCATAATTCATTTTTTATGCTTACCTTTGCACCCGCAATAACAGGTCGGCATAGCTCAGCTGGTTAGAGTATCACCTTGACATGGTGGGGGTCCTTGGTCCGAATCCAAGTGTCGACACAAAGCGTAAGTGACTGAAAAACAGTCACTTTTCTTTTTCTACTTAATCTCGACACCCACAATTTGATACAATTTTGATACTTTTTTGTTTTGTAGTATCAAAAAATAGTTGTAACTTTGTGGCAGATTTATAACAGCAAAATTCAAATTCTTATGGCAAAATTCTTTTTAAGAACTACTCAAACGTCAGGCAATGCAAGCCTATACGTGAAAGTGTCTCGCCCAAAGTTTGGGGTGCAGTGGATGGTAAACACCGAAATCGAGGTTGATGTTAAGGAATGGACTAAGGCACAATCAGGAGCCAAAAATCTTTCCAAGTACCTTGCTACTGATGAAGGAAAGAAAGTACAAAAGTTAATGGGTACTGTTGAAGAAATAATAAAGATATTCTTTGATAGTATTGATTCTGTTGATCAGGAAAGCAAGAACGACCTTCTTAACGAAATCAAAGCCGTTGTGCGCTTAGATGGAACCAAGGCAAAGGAGGAATTAAAACAGCGAGAACTGGACGCAATCAAAGCAAAGGCAGAGGAAGAAAAGAACCGTTTATGTCAAGTATGGAATTACTACGAATACTTTCTATCAGGAATCAAAGACGGTAGTATTCGACATGGCGAACAAAAGCGTTACACAGAATCTTCAATATCTGCATGGACTACGTTTGGAAAGCATTTGCATGGTTTTCTCGAGTATCGTCATAATCTTAGTATGACATTTGATGATATCGACCGCACAACGGCTACAGCCTTTATTACATATTTAGAGCAAAAAGAGTTGATGAAGGGAACTATTAGCCAACAGACGAACCATTTCCGCAAACTCTGCAACATAGCAGCCGAGGACGGCAAGAACCGAAACGGAACAAGTCTTAAAGTATGGAAGTCACACGAACAAAAAGACGATGAAAAACGAGCCGAAATAGTATTGTCAGATATGGAGGTAGATGCACTATACAACTTGAATCTGACTGGCTACGTTGAGCAATGCCGTGACTTATGGATATTGGGGTATTTCTCAGCACAGCGAGTTTCAGACTACAGCAACTTTTCAAGAGATAATTTTGGTATCAATGAAGATGGTACTCCAGTTATACGGCTACGTCAGAAAAAGACTGAGACAGAGTTAGAAGTACCGATTTTAGATGAAAGGGTGTTTGAGATTTGCGACAAATACAATTATCATTTTCCGAATCTCAAACGTGATGCAATTAATAGGGGAATCAAGATGGCTTGTAAGATGTTGGCAGAATCTGTACCAACTCTTAACC
>JAFZCU010000004.1 GCA_017556145.1 Prevotella sp.
CAGCTGGAACTCCTCAGCGACGACCAGAAGTCGACCTTGAACAATCTGGGTACCTCGACAGTAGCCGATCTTCAGTCTGAGCTTAACCCCATCGCCAGTTCGGAACCCATGCAGCATATTAAAGCCGTGCTGAGTGCAATGGGCCTTAGTTTCGACGGACTTCATCAGATGACGGGTCAGGGTCTACAGAACATCGCCGCCAAACTCAATGGTCTGGGCGAAAATCTGGTGGATGCCCTCGATACCGACACGCGTAACCTCTTTGCAGCAACGGTGATGGTGGTGCAGCCCGTCTATATGGGTGGAAGCCTGATTGCGCTGAACAAGATGGCCGACATCAACGAGGAGATGCAGCAGAACTCTGCCGATGCCCGCAGACAGTCCACCATCTACAACATCGACAAGGCCTACTGGCAGGTGGTCTCGCTGAAGCACAAGCAGAAGCTGGCCGCAGGCTATCTCGACCTGATCAGGAAACTCAGTTCGGATGTCCACAGGATGATCGACGAGGGCGTGGCCACTAGGAGCGACGGCCTGAGTGTCGACGTGAAGCTCAACGAGGCTGAGATGACCCTACAGAAGGTCGACGACGGTCTGGTGCTCTCGAAGATGCTGCTCTGCCAGAACATCGGCCTGCCCATTACCGAGGAGATCACCCTGGCCGACGAGGATGCGGAGAATATTGCCTTGGAAGAAACAGTTAAGATATTCGACGAAACCACTGCCATGTACAACCGTCCTGAGCTGAGGATGCTCGAGAATGGTGTGCAGCTCTCCCGTCAGCTGACGAATGTGCTGAAGGCCGGCAATCTGCCGATGGTGGCCCTCACAGGTGGCTATGTCGTCAGCAATCCCAATGTGCTCAACGGCTTCCAGCGTAAGTTCGGCGGCTTCTGGAATGTGGGAGTCCTCGTACGTGTGCCTATCTGGAACTGGGGCGATGTGATGTATAAGGTACGTGCCTCGAAGGGGGCTACCACCATCGCCAACCTCGAGCTGGCAGAGGCCCGTGAGCTGATCGAGCTGCAGGTGAACCAGAACACCTTCCGTGTGAAGGAGGCCGATAAGAAACTCACCATGGCGCAGTCGAATATTGCCCGTGCCGAGGAGAATCTCCGTACGGCCAATCTCGGTTTCCAGGAGGGTGTCATCACGCCTACCACGGTGATGGAGGCGCAGACGGCCTGGCTCCAGGCACAATCGCAGAAGATCGATGCCGAAATTGATGTCAAACTTAGTCGAGTGGAACTGAAGAAGTCACTTGGCACGTTGGAATAGTTTAGTGTTTAGAGTTTAAAGTTTATAGATATGTCAGCAAAAAGTCAACATAACAACATTCTGCTCGCCATTGCAGGCTTTGTGGCAGTTGTGATAATCGTGGCCCTGATCGGTTTCCTCGCCCTTGACCGTGAGCCTAACGTGATTCAGGGGCAGGTGGAGGTTTCCGAGTATCGCGTGTCGAGCAAGGTGCCAGGCCGTATCCTCGAGTTGCGTGTCAAGGAGGGCGATTATGTGAAGGCTGGTGATACGGTTGCCATCCTCGATGCCCCTGAGGTGCGAGCCAAGATGGAGCAGGCCCGCAGTGCTGAGAATGCTGCTGCCGCCCTTGAACTGAAGGCGCAGAACGGTGCTCGTAAGGAGCAGATCCAGGGGGCTTTCTCCGTGTTGCAGCAGGCCAAGGCGGGCTATGAGATAGCAGAGAAGTCGTATAACCGCATCCAGCGTCTGTATGATGAGGGCGTGGTGAGTGCGCAGAAGCGCGACGAGGTCTATGCCAACTACAGGGCGATGGAGGCTCAGATGAAAGCCGCCCAGAGCCAGTACGACATGGCGGTGAATGGTGCCCGTATGGAGGACAAACTGGCCGCTGCTGCGCAGGTGGGCCGTGCCAAGGGTGCTGTCCAGGAAGTCAACTCGTATATCCATGAGACCGTCCAGATAGCCCAGAAGGAGGGTGAGGTGGTCGATGTCTATCCGAAGGTCGGCGAACTCGTGGGCACAGGCTCTCCCATCATGTCGATTGCCGTGATGGATGATATGTGGGGCACGTTCAATGTCCGTGAAGACCAGTTGAACGATATGAAGGTGGGTTCTGAATTCACCGCTTTTGTGCCAGCCTTTAATAAAGACATCAAGATGAAGGTCTACTATCTGAAGGATCAGGGCTCGTATGCCGTCTGGAAGGCCACGAAGGCTAACGGCCAGTATGATCTGAAGACCTTCGAGGTGAAGGCCCGTCCTGTCGAGAAGCTCGATGGTCTCCGTCCTGGCATGTCGCTAATTATTAAGAAGTGAGATACCTTTGTAATATATGGCGGATTGCGATACGCGAGATGAAGATTCTGATGAAGAATCCCATCTATCTGTGCTGTATGCTCGTGTTTCCTTTGCTGACGATGCTGTTCTTCACCACGCTGCTGGATGAAGGTGTGCCTCAGGAGTTACCGGTGGGCGTGGTCGACCTCGACAATACCTCCACTTCGCGGGCACTGGTTCGTCGGCTCGACGGTTTCCAGAGCTCCCATGTGGTGGCTCATTATGCTTCCGTCGCTGAGGCCCGTCATGCCATGCAGGAGAATGAGATCTACGGATTTCTCTATTTCCCCAAAGGTACTACTGAAAAACTTCTCTCCGCCCGTCGTCCGAAAGTCTCTTTCTATTATAGTAACATCTCGCTGGCGGCAGGATCCATGGTGATGAAGGATCTGAAGACCATCACCACGCTTGGCTCAGCAGCGGTGGGGCAGGCCACGATGCGTGCCCGTGGCTTTACGCCAGAGCAGATACAGGCATTCCTGCAACCCGTCCGCATCGACCTGCATCAGATTGCTAATCCCTGGAGCAACTACAACATGTATCTCTCCACCGTTTTCGTTCCTGGTGTGATGATGCTCTTCATGTTCCTCATCTCGGCTTATTCCCTCGGTATGGAGCTGAAGTTTGATCGCGGCAAGGAGTGGATTGCGAAGGCCAAAGACAATATCGTTGTCGCCTTGCTTGGGAAATTCCTGCCTCATGTATTTGTGTTCCTCGTGTTGATATTCTTCTATGAATACTATATTTATAATGTGCTCCACTTCGCTCATATTGGGGGTGTCTGGACCATCGTCCTGCTGGCCTTGCTTCAGGTGATAGCCTCCATAGGCTTTGGCATCTTCATCTTCGGCCTCATGCCGTCGCTGCGTATGTCCATGAGTATCTGTTCGCTGTGGGGCGTGCTCAGTTTCTCACTGGCTGGCTCTGCTTTCCCCATGATGGGCATGGACACACCGATACAGGCGCTGACGTGGCTCTTCCCGTTGCGCCACTACTATATGCTTTATCAGATCACCGTCTTCAACGGTTTCCCGCTCATCGACGCGTGGTTCCATCTGGTGGGTCTCATCGCCTTTACGCTGCTGCCCTGGTTCGTCCTCCGTAAGATCAAAAATGCAATGCTCACGTATGTCTATATACCGTAAAATCATAAAATGGCTTGACGATGCCGCTTACGTGTGGCGTTTTGAACTACGGCAGGTGCTTCGCGACGAGGGCGTGCTGTTGTTCTGCATCGTGGTGCCCCTCGTCTATCCCTTGCTCTATTCGTGGATATACAACAATGAGCATATCCATGAGGTGCCCGTGGTGGTGGTAGACAAGTCCCACTCCCAGCAGTCGCGCCAGTTCATACGGATGTGCGATGCCTCGGCTGATGTGCATGTCGCCTATTATGCCGAGGACCTCGACGATGCGCAGTCGTTGGTGAGCCGTCAGGTGGTGAAGGGCATTTACTACATCCCCGAGGACTTTGCCACCCATCTCAATCGCATGGAGCAGGGCACTGTCAGCGTGTATTGTGACATGGCGCTGATGCTCACCTATAAGGCCATTTACCAGACGGCGATGGCTGTCAGCCAGCAGATGGGCGCCCAGATACAGACCAAGCTCTCTGGCAACTATACCGCCCGCGAGGACGTTGTGACCACCAGTCCCCTCGATGTCGAGGAGGTGGCGATGTTCAATCCGCAGGGCGGCTACGGCACCGCTGTGCTGCCTGCTGTGCTCATGCTGATCATCCAGCAGACCCTTGCCCTCGGTATCGGCCTGGCTGCAGGAACGGCGCGTGAGCGTAACCGTTATGGCAACCTGATACCGATCCATCCCTGCTACGGTGGGATAGGGCGTATCATCAGCGGTAAGGCACTCTGCTATCTGATGGTGTATGCTGTCATGAGCACATACCTGATTGTTGTGGTGCCGAAGCTTTTCCGCTTCATCCATATCGCGCCCTGGCAGAATCTGTTGCAGTTGATGATCCCGTATCTGCTGGCCTGCGTATTCTTCGGTATGACGGTATCGTGTCTGGTGCGTTATCGTGAGAATGTCATTCTGCTGATGGTGTTCGTATCTTTGCCGCTGCTGTTCCTAACTGGCGTCTCTTGGCCTCAGTCTTCTATCCCCGGCTATCTGCAGGGCGTGTCGTGGCTCTTCCCCAGCACCTTCGGTGTCAGGGCCTACCTCCGTCTGAACAGCATGGGCGGCTCGATAGGCGACGTGTCGCTCGAACTGCGCTGTCTCTGGATCCAGGTAGCCGCCTACCTCGGGGCCGCCAGCCTTGTCTATGGCCATCAGCTCCGCATTTCCCAGCGCTGTGCACAGGAGCGCCTCGACTATCTCCGCAAGAAGCGCGAAGTGCGCCTCGCCCTGAAAAAACACGCAAAAAGCTAAAGTCTCTGTCCCATGTTGACGGAAAAGACCATGGAGAAGTTGCGGATCCTCGCCGAGTCGGCGAAGTACGATGTGTCGTGCTCGTCGAGTGGCACCGTGCGCAAGGGCAAGCAGGGCATGGTCGGCTCTACCGTCGGAGGTGTGGGCATCTGCCATTCCTTCGCCGACGATGGCCGGTGCATCTCGCTGCTGAAGGTCATGCTCACCAATTATTGCATGTACGACTGTGCCTATTGCATCAATCGCCGTTCGAATGATATCCGTCGGGCTACGCTCTCTGTGAGCGAACTCGAGGAAATCACGATGGAGTTCTACCGTCGTAACTATATCGAGGGACTGTTCCTGAGCAGCGGTGTCGTGCGCAATCCCGACTATACCATGGAGCGCCTGGCGGCCATTGCCCGTGACCTGCGCCTGGTGCATCGCTTCAATGGCTATATCCACCTGAAGAGCATCCCCGGCTGTTCGCAGGAACTGCTCAACGAGGCAGGGCGTTATGCCGACCGTATGAGCGTGAATATCGAGATTCCCAAGGAGGAGTCGCTCAAGCTGCTCGCCCCTGAGAAAGACCACCAGAGCGTGTTCCAGCCCATGCGGCTGATCCAGCAGGGGGTGTTGGAGAACAAGGAGGATTGCCGTAAGTACCGCCATGCACCCCGTTTCGTGCCTGCCGGACAGTCCACGCAGATGATTGTCGGTGCGACGAAAGAGACGGATAAGGACATCCTCACCATGTCGTCGATGCTCTATGGCCAGCCCACCATGCGCCGTGTCTATTATTCGGGCTATATCAGTGTCAACACCTACGATCCGCGCCTGCCTGTGCTCAAGCAGCCGCCTCTGGTGCGTGAGAATCGTCTCTATCAGGCCGACTGGCTCCTGCGCTTCTATCATTTCAACGTTGATGAGATTGTCGACGACCTGCATGCCAACCTCGACCTTGAGGTCGATCCCAAGCTGGCCTGGGCGCTGCGCCATCCGGAGGCCTTCCCCGTGGATATCAACACCGCCGACTATGAGCAGCTGCTGCGCGTGCCGGGCCTTGGCACCAAGTCGGCATGGCTCATTGTCAATTCGCGACGTTTCAGCCGCCTCACCTCCTTCGACCTGAAGAAGATGGGCGTGGTCATGAAAAAGGCGAAATACTTCATCACCTGCCATGAGCTGGCCTCTACCTATTCCACACCTATCGTCGGCATCAACGAACTCCGACCTGAGCGCCTGCGCCCCCTGCTGGTATCGAAGGCCCAGCAGAAGCGAGCTGCTGAGGAACAGCAATTGAAACTCGATTTCGGCGAATGACGGTCTATACGTTTGACGGAACGATGGATGGGCTTCTGACCGCCGTGTTCGATGCTTTCGCCCTGCATGAGCAACCCGAGCAGTTGCTGAAGACGGGCGATCCCTTGCCCCTGTTCTGCGAACATACCTACCATGTGACTTCTGACGACGAGAAGGCGCAGCGTGTCTGGGTGGGTTTGGAGAAGCAGCTGACGTGTGAGGCGATGCGGCTCATCTATGTTAGTTGGCTATCCGAATTGCCTGAGCTCCCTACGCCGTTGTTCCGATATGTCTGCAAGGTGTTCCGTCAGGGCGACATCTCTAAGAATTTCGCCGATCCTGATGTGCTGATGGTCACCAACATCGCCCGTCGTGTACTGCACGAACAGCTGCGCATGAAGCAGTTCATCCGTTTCCAGAAGGCGAAGGACGGTACCTACCTCGCCGTCGTCAGTCCAGACCACGATGTGCTGCCGCTTATCACCGACCATTTCAGCGACCGCTTCAACGATCAGCCCTGGCTCATCTACGATGCCCACCGGCATTACGGCTTCTATTATCATGATCGGAAGGTCATCCGCATCACCTTCGAGGATGAGGCTGCCGTGCCCTTCAATCTGGCCAATGGTAAGCTCAATGAGGAGGTCATCAGCAGCGACGACCAGCTATTGCAGAATCTCTGGCGCACCTATTTCAAGGCCATCTGCATCCGTGAGCGCATGAATCCCCGCAAGCAGCTCAGCGACATGCCCCGTCGCTATTGGAAATATATGACAGAGAAACAATAAAACAGGCTGGCATCCTCGTGAGATGCCAGCTACTATCACCAATCGCCAAGAGTTTGTTATTTCGTGCCGACGATCTTGGTCTGCGGCTGCTCGCGGTTGCGGCGGTTGACGACGGTGACGACAGCCTGCGCCAGGTTGATGAAGGAGAGGCCGGTGGCAGAGTCGCTGTTGAGGGCGGCAGGAGTGCCGTTGTCGCCGTTGTCGCAGATGCTCTGTACGAGCGGGATCTGCGCCAGCAGGGGCACGTTCATCTCTTCTGCCAATTGCTTGCAACCTTCTTTGCCGAAGATATAATATTTGTTCTCAGGCAGTTCGGCAGGGGTGAACCATGCCATATTCTCGATGAGACCGAGGATGGGCACGTTCACCTTGTCGTTGCGGTACATATCGATACCCTTGCGGGCATCGGCGAGGGCCACCTGTTGCGGGGTGCTGACGATGATGGCTCCCGTGATGGGGAGCGTCTGCAAGAGCGTCAGATGGATGTCGGAGGTGCCTGGGGGCGTGTCGAGGATGAAATAGTCGAGCTCGCCCCAGTCGGCATCGGCGATGAGCTGTTTCAGCGCATTCGTGGCCATGCCGCCGCGCCAGAGGGTGGCGGTGGTGGGAGAGACGAAGAAGCCGATGCTGAGGAGTTTGACACCGTACTGCTCGATGGGGCAGATGAGGTCGCGCCCGTCTTTATGGATGGCGTAGGGACGCTGGTCTTCGACATTGAACATCTTGGGCATTGAGGGGCCGAAGATATCGGTATCGAGCAGTCCCACACGATAGCCTAAACGGGCGAGGGCGATGGCGAGGTTGGCAGAGACCGTGCTTTTGCCGACGCCACCCTTGCCGCTGCTGACGGCGATGATGTTCTTCACGCCAGGCAGCTGCTGGCCCACCTCAGGGCGTGGGGCGTTTTTGAATTCTGTCACAATCTCGACCTCGATGGAGTCGGAGTAATCGGAATTCTCGGATGACTCTGAGGATTTCTTGCAGTGATAGCGAATAGCTGCCTCAGCGGCCTTGACGGTGGACTTCAGGAAGGGGTCGGTATCGCGGGGGAATTCGAGCACGACCTTTACACGCCAGTGGTCGCCCTCCTTCGCCGGTGCAGCGACGGATGGTGTATCAGCCACCATATTGCTCTCGACGAGATTCTTCTTCGTGCCGGCATACATCACTGTTGCCAGCGCGTCCATGATTATCTTGGGATATAATGTCATCTTATTCTTTCTCTTTAAGGACGTAGACCTTCACCCAGTCCTTGTTGGCCATGTAGAGCGTCTTGCTGTTCTTGGGAATCCAGAAGGAGCAGCTGATCACATCCTTGAAGGTGCTCTTGGAGATGGCTGGCGGCGTGGGACAATTGAGGATGACGTCACGCAGCGACGGACACTTGGCGAAGGCCTCACCGCCAATCTTCTTCAGGGCGACGGGCAGTTCCACCTTGCTGAGCATAGTACACTCGAAGAAGGCGTCGCTGCCGATGCTGGTGACAGCGATGGGAACCTTGATGCTCTCCAAGGAGCTGCACTTCTCGAAGGCATCGTCGCCAATACTGGTGAGCGCCACAGGGAGTTCGATGCTCCGCAGGGCTGTACACTCCTGGAAGGCCTTCGTGCCGATCTTCTTGATGGTGTTAGGCAGGGCGATGCTGCGGAGGGTACTACATTTATAGAAAGTTTTGCTCTCAATTTCGGGGATGATACCCTGTATGACCACACTGTCGAGGGTAGCACAGCCTTCAAAGGCACTGTTGCCAAGCGATTTCACCTGAGCGGGGATGATGGCCTCGCGCAGGCTGGTACACTCGGCAAAGGCCTCGTCGCCGATCTTCGTCAGGGCTGAGGGGAATTCTATCTCTGCCAGGCTGCGGCACTGCTCGAAGGCACTGCTACCGATGGCCTTCACGCTCGAGGGGATGCTGATGCTATTGAGGCTGGTGCAGCCGAGGAAAGTGTTGGAGCCGATCTCGCTGAGGCTTCCCTGAAGGCTGACGGTGGTGAGGGCGGTACAATTCTTGAACACGCCGCTGCCGAGTTTGGAAACCTTGTCGAGGGTGACGGCGTCAAGGCTCTTGCAGTCCTCGAAGGCATTGCTGCCGATCTTGCTGACCATGGTCATCTCGATGGATCTGAGATTGTCGCAGTCCTCGAAAGCGGAATTGCCGATTTCGTCGACATCTTCAGGCAGGTCGATCATCTCAAGGCTCTTGCAGTCGCGGAAGGCATCGTTGCCGATGGATTTCATGCTCTCGGGGAAGCTGACGCTTGTGAGGGCCTCGCAACCTTTGAAGGCTGCGTTGCTGATCTTATTGATCTTGCCGATGATATTGACGCTGGTGAGGGCCTTGCAACCGTTGAAGGCCTGCACGCCCAGGTCGTTAACGTTTTCCGGAATCTCTACGCTGCTGAGGGCCTTGCAATCCTCGAAGGCCTCATCGCCGATAACGGTGACATTCTTGGGAATCGAGATGCTGGCCAGACTCTCACAGCCCTGGAAGGCCTGATTCTCGATGGCGGTCACACTCTCGGGAATCTGTATCTCAGGCAGGGCGGCACAGCCGTCGAAACAGCTCTTGCTGATGCTGGTGATACCTTGCGGGAGGGACACCTTCAGCAGTTGCTTGGCACCAGAGAAAAGCCCATTGGGCAGTTTGCTGGTGGGTTTGGCATCCTTGCCTTCTGTGAAGACGGCTTCAGAGATGTCGACACGGGTGACCACGCACTCGCCCTTCTTCTCATTGGCCTTGCTGCGGTTGACAATCTGCTGGAGCAGTTTGACATCGGCACTGTTGAGCGGGCCGCTGACTTTCAACTCAGAGATTTTGAACTTCTCGTCATTCTGGATTTGTGTCGAGAGTTGGCCGGCGGCGTCGACCGTCACATTCTTTGAAACTTGTGCGGTAGCAAATAAGGGGATAAAAGTAAAAAGGAAAATTAAACGATTGCTTGTCATATTCTTGTTCTTTTAGGGGTTTATCTTGCTTTGTCGAGGCTGCTGCGCTTCGAGCGGTGGTAGGAGCGGTAGTCGTCGAGCTCGATCTCAACATCCGGCTCTTTGAGTTCGCCGTTGCGAGGCAGTTGCCATTTCATGTATTTGATGTTCAATCCGCGGGCAATCCACATGGATTCGTAATAGGTCTGGATAGAGGCGGCTTCGGAGAACTCGGAGTTTTCAGATTTTTCTGAGTTCTCCGAGTCATCTGAGAACTCAGCATATAAATCGGTCGTTCTCAGAAGGATGGGCAGGTGGTTATGCCCTACCATATAGGTGGTGTAGGTAAAAAGGAAGTTGGAGTCGGTCTTCAGGTGGATGATGCCACCGTCGACGAGGAACTTGCGATAGCGCTCCATAAAGTAAGTTGACGTGAGACGCTTGCGGGGGTTCTTCATCTGGGGGTCGGAGAAGGTGAGCCAGATTTCCTGCACCTCGTCGGCAGCGAAGAACCGCTCGATGATCTCGATGTTGGTGCGGAGGAAGGCGACATTCTTCAGACCTTCCTTAAGGGCCTGTGTCGCGCCTGTCCACATACGGGCGCCCTTGATGTCGACGCCGATGAAGTTGATGTCGGGATAGCGCCTGGCGAGTTCCACGGTGTATTCTCCCTTGCCGCAGCCCAGCTCGAGCACGATGGGATGCTGGTTGTGGAAATACTGCTCATGCCAGTGACCCTGCATCTCAAAGGGAACATGTTCCACTACCGAATAAGGGTACTGGAACACGTTCTTATAGGTTTCCATGTCGGCGAACTTCGCCAGTTTGCCTTTGCCCATATATTACATGAACTGTGACACTTCCGGCTTCTCTGCCTTCAGATCCTCGTAGGCGTGAGCCAGGGCGCTCTGCATGTACGGGTAAAGGAAAAGGAAACCGATACCGAGGGTCAGACCGGCCAGAATCATCCAGCCGAAGAAGCTCAGGAGCAGCCAGACGAGCTCACCCTTGTGGCCATCGGTCAGTTGCCAGCTCTTCTTCATGGCGTCGATGGCACCGATAGTCGGATCGTCCTTCAGGATGAAGCTGGTCATGACCAGACCTGCAGCGGCGATGATGCCAGGGACAATCAGCAGAATGAAGCCGATAACCTCGATCAGTTCACACAAGAATCCTGCAATGAAGATGCGCAGGAAATCCTTGTAGCCGTCGAAGAGATGGCCGTAGCCCAGATCCTCATCACGGATGAGACGGAGGAAGTAAACGACGAAACCCCAGCCCAATGGCAGACAGAGGAGTGTCCAGATACCCGACGTGCTATAGCTCATGACAAGATCGTTGCCCATGGGGGTCGTGATGGTCCAGTTGATACCAGCGGTGAGGATTAAAAAGATGAACGTGGCGATGATGCCCTTAGTCCACTTGCCCTCCAAACTGGCGAGCGCCTTGTTCTTGTAAAATTGATTTGATTGCATAATGTTATTTGTTTAATTGTTGGTAAAACTATTCAATGACAACGGTTGTCCATCCGTGTTTGTCCTCGATCTCACCATACTGGATGCCACGCAGGGTGTCGAAGAGTTTCTTCGACTGTGGGCCTGGCTTGTCGCCAAATGAATAACGCTTGCCCGTGTCGAGATCGTCGATATAAGAAATAGGTGAGATGACGGCGGCTGTTCCGCAGGCACCTGCCTCCTCGAAGGTCTCGAGCTCCTCTTCAGGAATCGGACGACGCTCCACCTTCATGCCCAGATCCTCAGCCACCTGCATCAACGACTTGTTGGTGATAGAGGGCAGGATAGAGCTGGACTTCGGTGTGACATAGGTGTTGTCCTTGATGCCGAAGAAGTTGGCAGCACCACACTCATCCATGTATTTCTTCTCCTTGGCATCGAGATAGAACTCGCAGGCGTAGCCTTTCTCATGGGCCAGGTTGTTGGCGAAGAGGGAGGCAGCATAGTTACCACCTACCTTATATTTACCTGTGCCGAGAGGCGCACTGCGGTCGTAGTCGCGGATAATGACGTATGGATTAGCGGCGAAGCCTCCCTTGAAATATGGGCCTACGGGCGTAACGAAGATCAGGAAGCAGTACTCCTTAGCGGGATGAACACCCACCTGGGCGCTGGTTCCAATGAGCAGCGGACGGATATAGAGCGTGGCACCGCTCTCGTAGGTGGGAATCCACTCCTGGTTCAGGCGGACCACCTTCTTCACCATCTCACAGAACAGCTCTGTGCTTACCTCGGGCATCATGATACCACGACAGGTAGACTGCAGACGGGCTGCATTCTCGTCCATGCGGAACACGCGCACCTTGCCGTCAGGACAACGATAGGCCTTCAGACCCTCGAATGCCTCCTGACCGTAGTGCAGACAGGTAGCGGCCATGTGCAGGTTCAGATACTCATCGGAGCAAACCTCGATCTCGCCCCATTTACCATCGCGGTAGTAACAACGTACGTTGTAGTCGGTCTTCATGTAGCCGAATGACAGACTACCCCAGTCTAAATTTTTCATTTGCTTATATCTTTTTTAATGTGATTTATGCATATTTGCTTGCAAAAGTAATCAAAATCTTGCTTTTAAGCAACAAAATCGAACGAAAAATCACTTTTTCCTTCCTTTTTCTTGTCGGTTAGCACGAAAATCGCTACCTTTGCTGCGTTTTTAAACATTATTAATGATGAAAAAATTACTTTTATTGGCATTTCTGGCAGTTGGAATGACGGCTAATGCCGAAACCATCGTTACCAACGATGATGAAGAACAAATTGAGAATAAGGGTGGTATTGATCTTGGCAAGGGTAAGGATGAAGATGACCGTTGGTCGATGCACCTCGCCTTGGGTGTTAACATCCCCACAGGTGCCCCTGATGGTGTGGAGTTTGCACCTTTCCGTTCATGGGAGTTCAACTGGACTATTGCTCAGTATGACTATACACCCGGCAAGTCAAATACGACACTTTCTGCCGGCTTGGGCTTCAACTGGCGCTTTTATACGCTGAGCGGGCACAAGAACGGATTTGTCAAGGCCAATGATTTCGTTTCAGTACATGAGATTGGAACACAACTCGATGATTTCTCATCAAGTATCCACACGACAGCCTTGACAATGCCTCTGCTCGTCAAGCAGAAGTTCAGCAAGAGCTTTGCCGTTTCACTGGGTGCCCAGCTGAACTGGAACTTCTATGCTTGTACCAACAATTATTATGAGCAAGGTGACCGTGAGACAGATGAGTATGTGAAGAAGATCGGCCAGCGCCCCATCACCGTCGATGTGCTGGGTATGCTGCACTTCGGAGACTTTGCCGTTTATTGCAAGTATTCTCCGATGAGCGTGCTTAAGAAGGACCGTGGTGTTGACTTCAAGTCACTCGCCGTCGGCATTTATTTCTAAGGCGATTATTCGCGTTCGGCCTGAATCTTCTGGATTTCCTGTTCTGTACAGGTCAGTTTGTCCTTGCAGAACTTGATGAGTCGCTGTGCTTCCTTGAGTTGCACAGCGATTTCGTCGATGCTGTATTCATCGTTTTCCATCTTGCGCACGATGTCTTGAAGCTGGGCAAAGGCGGCTTCGTATTTCATTTCTTGATTCATTTTACTATGGATTTGATGGTTCCTTTTTCTAAACGGGTCTCAATCTCGTCGCCTTGGTGCAGCACCTGAGGGTCGCGGACAATCTTGCCGTCTTTCATCGTCATGCTATAGCCGCGGCTGAGCAAGAGGGCAGGGTCAAGGTTCTTGGCTTTCTCCTCGAGGAGTTGTAAGCGATGCTTCTCTGTCATCAGACGACGATCGAGCAGGATAGGCAGTCTTCCCTCTAAGGTTCTGATTTTAGACTGGTGGGTGAGAATATGTTCTCTAACAGCTGATACCAACTGGTTGTTGAGCGCATCGAGGCGGGCCTCCTGGCGCACCTTGACATTGGCGAAGAGTCTGGGCAACAGCTCGGCGATGGTGGCAAACTGCGACTTGTAATAGGCCAGTTTTTGTTGCGCCAACCGTACGATTTGTTCCTGAGCATCGTTGAGGCTGTCCAAGACGGTTTTCAGGTGGTCGATGAGGAAAGTCGCTGC
This sequence comes from Prevotella sp., assembly GCA_017556145.1. GTDB lineage: Bacteria > Bacteroidota > Bacteroidia > Bacteroidales > Bacteroidaceae > Prevotella. Next base: position 13,781 of record JAFZCU010000004.1, read on the forward strand.
TGCAGTAGGTGTCTTCACCCTGGTGTGTGAGACCATGTCGAGAATGCTCTCATCGCGCTCGTGGCCAATACCTGTGATGATGGGTAGGGGGAAGTTTGCGACGTTTTCGGCCAGGGCCAAGGTGTCGAAACCAGACATGTCGCTGGTGGCACCACCGCCTCGGATGATGACGACGCAGTCGAAGGGGCTGTCAGAGTAATCAGAATACTCTGAATACTCCGAATACTCAGAGAAAATCTTCCCAAGGGCGGCGATGATGCTCTGCTCCACGCCCTCGCCTTGCATGATGGCTGGGAAAAGCTGGGTCTCAAACTTAAAGCCGTAGGGATTGTCGAAGAGCTGGTTGCAGAAATCGCCATAGCCAGCTGCCGTCTCACTGCTGATGACGGCAATGCGCTGACAAAAGAGTGGGAGTCGTAATTCTTTCTGAAGGTCGAATACACCCTCCTCCTTGAGCTGACGGATGATCTCCTGTCGCTTGCGGGCCATGTCGCCGAGAGTGTAGGTGGGGTCGATGTCTGTCACGATCCAAGAGAAGCCATAGGCCTCGTGGAACTGTGCATAGACTTTCAACAGCACCTTCATGCCTGCGTGGAGCTGCTGGCCTGTGGTGCGCTCGAAATAGGGGCGTATAAGTATCCATTTCGAGGCCCAGCATCTGGCTGAGGCCTTGGCGATGGGGGTGGCTGTCTGCTCGTCTTTTTGGATAAGTTCCATATAACAGTGGCCCCGGTTCTCGCGACACTCCGACAATTCTGCCTCTACCCAATATTCATCGGGCATCTCGTACTCAATCACGTCCTTTACCAGACTGTTGAGTTCATACAGCGTCAGTCTCTTGTCACTATTCATATCTCTCACCTCTTACCTCTGCTTTCCCTATCATATACGCCCGCCAGAAGTTTGGGATGCCATAACCATAGATATTGTCAGGCTCCTGATATTGGCTGCTGGTCTGGCGCAAGAGGTTGATAATCTCAAGGGCGGTCTTATCGGGCAGGGCCTGCCACAGGCACGCCACGAGCCCTGCGACGACGGGCGTTGAGAATGAGGTGCCCATGTCTCTGATCATAGTCCCTCTTCCTGATATCAGTGAGGTCGGACTGCCGAGGGCCATCACATCAGGTTTCACCCGTCCGTCCTGTGTCGGACCAACGCCACAGAAAGGGGCTACCCTTCTATCATAATTGACTGCGCCTACGGTCAGTATGTCGTTGGCATCAGCAGGGAAGGTGATTTTCTTCCAAGGTCCTATGCCGAGGTTGCCTGCTGAATTAATCAGGATGATGCCCTTATTGGCCAGCATCGATGCCGTACGGCTGATGACGGCTGTATTCCCGTCGAGGTCGCGCAGGCGATAGTCGCCCAGATGATGGTCGTATTCATTGTATCCGAGGCTTGAACTGATGATGTCTACGCCTGCGGAGTCGGCAAATTCTGCCGCCATCGTCCAATAGTCTTCCTCTACAGGCTGTTCTGTCTGTTGATCCTCGCAGCGCAGCAGCCAGTAACGGGCTTCAGGGGCAGTGCCAACAAGAATCTGCGGCTCGTTGGCAGCCATCGCTGAAAGGACCTTTGTGCCATGATCTGTCTCGCGATAGAAATGTGGGCTCTTGGGGTAGACAAAGTCCTCTGCACCAAGAATGTTGGCCCGTAGGATGGCTGGTATCTGGTCGCAATTCTGAAAGCCTCCGTCGAGCACGGCAATGGTCATGCCCCAGCCTTTGTGTCCGAGATTATGCAGGCGGTGTCCATTGAGCATCTCAATCTGATCCCTGCCGTTGCCATAATGTTCACCTCGGATACTGTCCCAGGGGTTCCATTTGTCGTGAACCTTTACTTTCGGCAATCCGCGATCAATGGAGTCGGGGGATACCCACACCTGACGGGAAGCCTTGATGAAGTCGAGCGTTGCCAGATGCTGCAATAAGGTCGTGTCATTGGAGCGCACAAGAACAGTGTTTTGCCATCGGCTGGTGCCAATAATCGTCCATTCCATTGATGATTTCCTGTCTTGATGGGCGAATCCGTTAGCTGTTTTTTCAATAGTTTTCAAGTATAGATGACTAACGGGCAGGTCTGTGGAGTCGAGTTGCAGTCCTTGTCTTCTGCGACGTTCAATAGACTTATGGGAAAGCCATCTTCCCGGGTGCTCAAGGGAATAGGGCGAGCCTTGCTTGTCGTTGAGGGTATAGCGCCAGATATAATATTTCCCTCCAGGATATTCTTTCTTGGAGGAGGCTGCCGATGCTGATATCGTCATGGTGAGAAGCACGGCAATCATACATAGTATGGTCTTCAATGGCCTGACTGTTCTCATTCCGGCTGCAAAGTTACGAAAAAACGAATGAAAAGCCAAATATATTTAGGCTTTTCTGAGTGCCAAGTAAGTTCGGCGTAGCCAAAGATACAAATATTTTCTGGAAATACTTGTTTGGCACAATTATTTTTTGTACCTTTGCATCACGATAAGAAAACATGACATGACAGATAACAAGCAAGCCGCTCTTGAATTGGGACAGAAGCCAGTGGGCCAACTGCTTTGGCAGTATGCCCTACCGGCTATTGTGGCCATGACGGCGTCGAGTCTCTACAATATCATCGACCGTGCCATGATCGGCCAGATTGTTGGTCCGGAGGCGATAGCAGGTCTAGGTATCACGTTTCCCTTCATGAACCTGAGTGCGGCCTTCGGTGCTGCGGTGGGCGTAGGCTCCTCGACGTGCATCAGCGTGAAACTGGGGCAAAGGGATTACCAGACGGCGGAGCATCTGTTGGGCAACACGGTGACGCTCAACCTTGTTATCGGATTCGTCTTCATGGTTGTGAGCCTTCTGTTCCTCGACCCCATCCTGCGTTTCTTTGGTGCCAGTGACGTGACTTTGCCCTACGCCCGTGAGTTTATGATCGTTATCCTGTTGGGTAATATGGTGACGCACATGTACTTCGGTATGAACGCTGTGTTGCGCGCTGCTGGCAAACCTCGTCATGCGATGTACGCAACGCTGTTTACCGTAGCCTGTAATATCGTGCTGGTCATTGCCTTCGTCTGGTGGTTCCGTTGGGGTATCCGAGGTGCGGCTTTGGCCACCATCACCTCGCAGTCGCTGGCGCTCTGCTGGCAGATGTGGATATTCTCCGACAAAAAGGAAATGCTGCACCTGAAGAAGGGCATTTATCGTCTGAAATCACAATTGGTGAGGAATATCATTGCCATTGGCATTTCACCTTTCTTGATGAATGTTACGAGCTGTGTCATCGTGATTTTCATGAACAACCAGTTTGTGCGTTATGGTGGCGATATGGCCGTGGGTGCCTATTCAATCGCCAACTCGGTGGTGATGATGTTCTTCATGTTCGTGATGGGTATGAATCAGGGCATGCAGCCTATCGTGGGCTATAACTACGGTGCAGAGAAATACGACCGTATGTTCCGCTGTCTGTGGCTGACCATCGCCTGCGCCACTGTTATCCTGTTGGTGGGATGGACGTTGTCGATGCTCTTCTCGCAAGGGATTGCCCGTATCTTCACGACAGACCAGACGCTGATCAATCTGGCTGCGAAAGGCATCAAGATCGACATGCTGGTGTTCTTCGTGGTGGGTTCGCAGGCGGTGATTACCAATTTCTTCCAGTGCATCGGCAAGGTGAAGGTGTCCATCTTCCTCTCGCTGTCGCGCCAGCTGTTCCTGTTGTTGCCGATGGCGTATGTGTTCCCGTTGTTCTGGGATCTCGACGGTGTGTGGTATTCAATGCCTGCCTCTGACTTCGGTTCGTTTGCAATGACAATACCCATGCTGATGTGGTATATGAAGAAGATAAGAAGTGAAAAACGAGAAGTGAAAAGTGAATAGTGGTATGAAGCATATTATCATTAACGTAGGAAGACAGTTGGGAAGCGGCGGCCATGACATCGGAAGGATGCTGGCGCTCGACTTCCAGGCGAAGTACTATGACCGTGAATTGCTGAATCTTGCGGCCAAGGAGAGTGGATTCTCTGAGAAGTTCTTTGAGCAGAACGACGAGAAGAAAGGTTTCTTCAAGGGGCTTTTCAATATGCAGACCTCGCACATCAGTGGTGGCAGTATGTATAAGACCAACTTTTCGCAGGAGAGTCTTTTCCAGTTTCAGAGCGATGCCATCCAGAAAGCTGCCAAGGAGGGCTCGTGCGTGTTTGTGGGTCGCTGTGCCGACTATATCCTGCGCGATTTCCCGAATACGGTGAACATCTTTATCACCGCCTCGATGAAATATCGTATTGACCAGATCATGAACAAGCAGCACATGGATCATGAGGAGGCAAGGAGGTTTATTGAGTCGAAAGAGTCGAAGCGCTCTGCTTACTATAATTACTATACTGGCAAGAAATGGGGCGCGGCTGAGAGCTATGACCTCTGCATCGATTCCAGCATCCTCGGACTGATGGAAACAGAGAAAATCATTGCTGCATTTATCCGCAAGCGGTTTGAATTATGAAAAGAATTGGCATATTGAGCGATACACATAGCTATTGGGACGAGAAATATCTGCACTACTTCGAACCCTGTGACGAGATCTGGCACGCTGGAGACATCGGGAGTGTCGAGGTGGCTGAAAAGCTGGCGGCCTTCCGTCCTTTCAGAGCCGTTTGTGGCAATTGCGACGGAGGTGATTTGAGGCTGATGTATCGTGAACTGAACCGCTTTAAGGTCGAGGATGTGGATGTGTTGATTAAACATATTGGGGGCTATCCGGGGAATTATGATTTCTCTGTGCGCTCCACGCTTTTTGCCAATCCGCCGCAGTTGTTTGTGGCTGGTCACTCGCATATCTTAAAGGTGAAGTACGACAAGACGCTGAATCTGCTGCACATCAATCCAGGAGCCGCAGGCATCCAGGGCTGGCATAAGGAGCGGACGCTCGTTCGCCTCACCATCGAAGGGAAGGAATTCAAGGATTTAGAAGTAATAACATTAGGATAAGAATATGAAGACAATCGTCATTACCGGAGGCGCAGGCTTTATTGGAAGTCATGTGGTGCGCCTGTTTGTGAACAAGTACCCCGAGTATCACATCATCAACCTCGACAAGTTGACGTATGCGGGCAACCTCGCAAACCTGAAGGACATCGAGGACAAGCCCAACTACGAGTTTGTAAAGATGGATATCTGCGATTTCGATGCCTTCTACAAACTGATGCAGGACAAGAAGGTGGATGGTATTATCCATCTGGCTGCAGAGAGTCATGTGGACCGCTCAATCAAAGATCCTTTCACCTTTGCCAAGACCAACGTGATGGGTACGCTGTCTCTGCTTCAGGCTGCGAAACTCTATTGGGAGAGCCTGCCTGAGAAGTATGAGGGCAAGCGCTTCTATCATATCTCTACGGATGAGGTATATGGCGCACTCGAACTGACGCATCCGGAGGGTATAGAGCCTCCTTTCTCAACGACCGCATCGAGCTCGGAGCATCATCTGGCATACGGCGACAAGTTCTTCTTGGAGACTACCAAGTATAATCCGCATTCGCCATACAGCGCTGCCAAAGCATCGAGTGATCACTTTGTGCGTGCCTATCATGATACCTACGGCATGCCTGTGGTTGTGACGAACTGCTCGAACAACTACGGCCCTTATCAGTTTCCTGAAAAACTGATTCCGCTCTTCATCAATAACATCCGTCATCGCAAACCGCTGCCCGTTTATGGCAAAGGTGAGAATGTACGCGACTGGCTCTATGTCGAGGATCATGCGCGTGCTATCGATGTGATTTTCCATGAAGGCAAGATTGCTGATACTTATAATATCGGCGGCTTCAACGAGTGGAAGAACATCGATATTATCAAGGTTGTCATCAATACCGTGGATCGCTTGCTGGGTCGCAAGGAAGGCGAGGATATGGATTTGATTACCTTCGTGACTGATCGTGCTGGCCATGATCTTCGCTATGCCATCGACTCCACGAAGCTCCAGAAGGAACTCGGTTGGGAACCCTCGCTCCAGTTCGAGGAGGGTATTGAGAAGACCGTCCGCTGGTATCTTGACAACCAGGAGTGGCTTGACAATGTCACCTCTGGCGACTATCAGAAGTATTACGATAATATGTACGCCAACCGCTAACGTCTTGTCTGTTGTCGTTCCACGACAACCACTCAACGCTCTCCTATGGATGCATTGACCCGCTCTCTTCACAGCTTTCTCGTGCGCATCGGCCTGAACCCAGAAAGCCTTTCCCCCCAGATGGAGCATTATCTGGAGCATCTGCTCTACCTGCTTTCACCTGAGGAAGAGGAAGCCGTGACGCATTATTACGGCCTCTTTGGTTTTCAACGCCTCTCCCTACAGGAGATTGCCGCAGAACTGGAGTTGTCGCAGGAAGAGGCCATGGAGCGCATCGACCAGTGTGTCCGTAAGCTCGCTGTTACCCCCGAGTGGCAAATGATGAAACAAATACTCAAGAAGAAATGAAGAAGATATTGCTTTTAGGCTCAGGAGAACTCGGTAAGGAGTTCGTGATAGCCGCCATGCGTGCAGGCCAGTATGTGATTGCCTGCGACCGTTACGACAATGCGCCAGCCATGCAGGTGGCTGATGAGCGTGAGGTGTTTTCAATGCTCGATGGTGATGCCCTCGAGGCTGTCGTGAAGAAACACAAGCCCGACATCATTGTGCCTGAGATTGAGGCCATCCGCACGGAGCGCCTCTTCAAGTTCGAGGAACAGGGTATCCAGGTGGTGCCCTCGGCACGGGCCGTCAACTACACGATGAACCGTCGTGCCATCCGCGACCTCGCTGCCAAGGAGCTGGGCTTGCGTACGGCGAAGTATTTCTATGCCAAGACCTTCGAGGAATTCAAGGCAGCAGCCGACGAGATAGGCTTCCCTTGTGTGGTGAAGCCCTTGATGTCGTCGAGTGGTCATGGCCAGAGCTATGTGCATAACGACTCAGAACTCGAAACGGCTTTCAAGGAGGCGATGGAGGGCTCGCGTGGCGATGTGAAGGAGGTGATCATCGAGGAGTTCATCGACTTTGATTCTGAGTTCACACTCCTTACAGTCACCCAGCAACATGGTTGGCCTACGCTGTTTTGTCCGCCTATCGGACATGTGCAGAAGAGTGGCGACTATCGTGAGTCGTGGCAACCCTACAAGATTTCCGATGAGGCTTTGAAACAGGCTCAGATGATGGCCGACAAGGTGACGAAGGCACTCACTGGTGCTGGTATCTGGGGCGTTGAGTTCTTCCTGACAAAGCAGGGCGAGGTGATCTTCTCTGAGCTCTCTCCGCGTCCGCATGACACGGGTATGGTGACGCTGGGACATACCACCAACCTGAGTGAGTTCGAGCTCCATTTCCGTGCTGTGATGGGTCTGCCGATTGCTGGCATCCATCTGGAGCATGCTGGCGCTTCGGCTGTCATCCTCTCTCCAAAGGAGGCTTCGACACCAGTGGATCGTTCGTTGCTCGACTACAATTTCGTGGATGCCCTGAAAGAAGACCGCACCCGTATCCGTATCTTTGGCAAGCCTGAGGCTCACAAGGGCCGTCGCATGGGTGTGGTGCTCTGTTATGGTGATGTGGGGGATGATACGGATGCCTTGCGGGATAAGGCCAAGCGTCTGGCGAAGACCGTCCTTGGTACTGACCCCTATGCAAAGCTTAGGTAAAAGGTAATAGTGAAAAGTGAATAATTTGCTACCGCTGATGGATATCAAGATTATCGACCTGCCCAAGATTACTGACCCTCGTGGTAATCTGACGTTTGCTGAGGCCCAGCAGATGGTGCCCTTCGACATCAAGCGTGCCTATTGGGTGTATGATGTGCCTGGAGGCGAGAGTAGGGGAGGTCATGCGCACAAGCGGCTGAAGCAGTTTGTCATTGCCTTGAGTGGCAGTTTCCACGTGACGCTGGATAATGGCCATGAGCGCAAGACGGTGCTCCTGAACCATCCTTGGCAGGGACTGCTCATTGATACCAATACCTGGCGAACGCTCGATGATTTTTCATCAGGTGCTGTCTGTCTCGTGCTGGCTTCTGAGCATTATGAGGAGGATGACTATATCTATGATTACGACGAGTTTCTGAAATACGTAGGATGCAGGTAAATCTATATCAGTGCGGCCTTCAGCAGTTTGAGGAATGGAACGCGTTTGTAGCTCAGTCGAAAAACGGCACCTTCCTCTTCGATAGACGATTCATGGACTATCATGCCGATCGTTTTCAAGACTATTCCCTGATGTTCTATGACGAGGATCGTCTGCTGGCCGTCATGCCTGCCAATGTAGATGGTGACAGCCTTATTACTCACGGTGGACTGACCTACGGTGGCTTGGTGATGAGCCCAGGAATTAGGGCGGCCCAGGTGTGTGAGCTTTTCCGCAATCTCAATGATGTGCTCAGATTGCAAGGTTTTCATCGCGTGGTATATAAGGCTGTGCCTTGGATTTATCACCAGCAGCCGGCCGAAGAAGATTTGTATGCTCTGACGAGCGTCTGTCACGCTCACCTCACCATCCGCGATATTTCATCGGTTATCGTCGGCGACAGAAAGATGCACTTCTCTGGGTCTCGCAAAGACGGCATCCGAAAGGCTCATAAAAAGGGCTTGGAAGTGCGCGAGAGTACGGACTATGCTGCTTTCTGGCAGATACTCAATGACAATCTGACGGCCAAATATGGTGTACGACCTGTTCACTCGGTTGCAGAGTTGGAACTGTTGCATGGCCGATTCCCAGATCAGATCAGGCTCTATATGGTCTTCGATGGTGAGACGCCCCTTGGAGGGACTGTCTTGTTCCTCACGCCTCAGGTGCTCCATACCCAGTATATCTCTGCCACGCCTGAGGGCAAGGCCACTGGAGCTATCGATCTCCTGTTCGACCATCTCATCCATCAGGTCTATTCAGACTACTGCTACATCGATTTCGGCAAATCCACCACCAGCGACAGCGCTGACCTGAATGAGAATCTGATCTTCCAGAAAGAAGGCTTTGGCGCAAGGGCTGTTTGTTACGACACTTACGAATGGGAGTTATGATAAAGTATTTGCCATTGGGTGACATCAATGCCCGTTACGATGCTGAGATTCGCCAAGCTGTCAGTCGCGTGTTAGACAGCGGCTGGTATCTTAAGGGTGAGGCCACGCGACGTTTTGAGCAAGCCTACGCTGATTTTATCGGCACAAAGCATTGCATTGGCTGTGGCAACGGTCTCGATGCGCTGAAACTCATCTTTCGTGCTTATATGGAGATGGGTGTGATGCAGGAGGGTGACGAGGTCATTGTGCCTGCCAATACCTACATTGCCTCCATCCTTGCCATTACGGAATGCAGACTCACCCCCATCCTTGTAGAGCCTTCGCCCGATACGCTTCAGATCGACGATGCCCTTATCGAGCAGGCCATTACTGAGCGAACGAAGGCCATCATGATTGTCCATCTTTATGGCCGCTGTGCCTATACGCCCCTCATTGGCGATCTCTGCCAGAAATTTCATCTGAAGCTCATCGAAGACAACGCCCAAGCCCACGGTTGCCACTTCGTTCCGTCTGTTGCTGTGCCACAGCAATACACAAAGACGGGAGCCTTAGGCGATGCCGCTGGCCACAGCTTCTATCCCGGCAAAAATCTTGGCGCGCTTGGCGATGCGGGCGCTGTGACTACTAATGACGATGACCTCGCCCGTACCATCGAGGCCCTCGGCAATTACGGCAGCCATCAGAAATACATTCACGACTACTGCGGCTACAACTCCCGCATCGACGAGATCCAAGCCGCCATTCTTGACGTAAAGCTAAAGCATCTCGATGCCGACAATGCCCGTCGCAAAGAGATTGCTGCGCGCTATGAGCGAGAACTATCCAATCCCCTTGTGCGCATAGTTCAATCAGATCGTGACTGCGTCTACCATATCTTCCCCGTTTTCAGTCCTCGTCGTGACGAACTCCAAAGATATCTCTCAGATAGTGGCATCGAGACCCAGATTCATTATCCCATTCCGCCCCACAAGCAGAAATGCTATCCGGAATGGAATAATCTTGAATTGCCTATCACAGAGCTGATTCATGAACAGGAGCTTTCCATCCCCTGCCATCAGGCTCTGACCTATGATGAAGTCACGCAGATCATCGCTCTTCTCAACTCTTTTCAAGTAAAGTAGTAAGAAGTTAATTGTTTGAATGAAATGAAAAGAATGCTGATACTGGTTGTGGTCGCCATGATGACCATGATGACGGTGAATGCTCAGAGCCTCGCCGGACATACCTATTACAACGCCAATATCCTGGCTGGTGAAATGAACAAGAAGATGAAGGAAGTAGACCAGAAGATTCCGGAAATCAAGGCCGAGAAATACGCTAAATTCGAAAAGCAGAAAGGGCGCAAGCCTACAGCTGCCGAAAAAGCCAAGCTCGACAAGGAAGTCAATGATGCCGTCGCACAGGCAAAAACGTTGGCCAAAGGGGCGTCGACAGCCATCACTGTGGAGTTCAAGACGGAGAAGAATGCCGTGATGAAGGCCGACATGAAAATCAGCGACGATGCCATGAAGGCTGCTGGTATCGGCTGGCTGAAGCGCAAGGCCATGAAGGCTGCGCTGGCCGTCGCCCCCTCATCGAGCAAGGTTACCTATGTGGTGAAGGGCGATCTCATCATCTTAGACGACGGTGAAGAAAAGGATACCCTTCGCCTGAGCAGCGATGGCAAAAACCTCTATGGCAAATTCGAAAAAGATGTCAGCTTTAAGCTCACAAGAACCAAATAAATCATAAAAAGGATGAAGATTACCGCGAAGCAGTTTCTGCTTTATCTCTTACTAAGTCAGGGAATCTTGGCCTTGGGATTAATCTTTGCAATGGCGATGGCGCCAAAAGGGCTCGACGAAGATGCCATGATGGAGTTTGCTCTCAATTCCAGCATAACAAAAATCTTTACGGCATTGGGGTACATCGTAACGATAGCCGTATTCTTGGGCAAGCGCTATGTCAAGCTGTCTACGGGCCGCCTTGAGCGCAGCAAGCTCTGGCAGATAGCCTGTATGGCGGCACTCGTCAGTTGGGGATGGATGTTTACTGAAGCAGGTTTTCTGCAACTCATCGACGCAGAAAAACTCTTTCCAGACGAGGCTGACGAACTGGAAGAATTTGGCGAGTTGATGGGAGGCGTCTATGGACTCGTTGTCGGAGGCATATTGGCGCCGATAGCCGAAGAGATCGGATTCAGAGGCGTGCTGACGGGTGGTCTGCTCAGGATGCGCTGCAAGCCCTGGGTCGCCATCATCATTTCGGCACTCGTCTTCGCATTTTTCCACGGCACGTATCTGCAACTGCTGGGCACCACCGTGTTCGGCATCATCACAGGCTGGCTCTTCTGGCGCACAAAGAGTCTCATTCCAGGCATGATTATCCATATAGTGAACAATTCAACAGCTTTCAGCCTGGAAATGATCATCGGCGATGAAGACCCCAGCAAAAAAGTCTGCGTGCTGCTCATCATCGTCTTCCTGCCTCTGTTGCTGTTCGGCCTGAAGTGGTTTTCCGGCCCACAAGCATTCGGGAAGTGACACAGAAGTTTTTTTTGTGTCATATACACCTTACGCAACGTTGGCAACGCGGCAACGTAAACAAAATGGCCCAAGGAAAAATTTCCCTGAGCCATTCTTATATTTTTAGTATTTTAATTCTTTTTTGTCTACGCTGATTTTTGGAAGTAGTAATGAGACCATACTATTCCTACGACTGCAATAATACCTAAAATTGCAAACAATACGATTAATGCCATATCAATTACTTTTAATTTTACCTATCAATATAAATCCAAATACCACGAACGCCAGCACAGCGCCTAATCCTATAGATACCAGCAACCAAACATTTACATCTTGTTGCATCATACTTGCCAACACGACTCCACCTAATATAAGTTTTGCCATATCAAGACAGAATTTGCCACCCTCGAAAATTAGTTTTTCTTTTTGAATGGGTTTAGCTCCTTCTCTCATCAGCTGCTTATTCAGTTCCTGATTCTTTGCCTTGGCTTTTTCTCTTCGATTACTCATGGCAAAAGTACATAAAAGGTTTGATACTACCAAGAAATCTTGGAGAATTAACACAAATTTTTGCTTTTTGGTGTTTCATAAGCTTTCAATTTAAGGGGTTGAACATTAAATATCGTGTGCAAAGATACAAACTATTTCCGAAACCACCAAATATCCAAGGAACTTTCTTTCGATAGCAATGAAAAGCTCTTTTGATATAACGTGTGTCACAACAAAATAATAATCGAATGTCTTGGAACTCTCGTTTATTATTTGTACCGTTGCAACCATAAATAAATAAAAGGTAATAATTCCAAGTACACACGGAGTCCCTTTTGTGTACATTCTCGGAATGTTAATTGTGTCAGTTGTTTTCTGAGTTATCCTGTTTTACTGACAAAGAATCATTTCCCCAGTAGTCCCCGTGATAGGCAAGAAGTAAGCAACGAGGGCACGAGATTACTTCTCGAGGGCAGTGAGAATACTGCTCGTTAATAGAGAGCATGGTGAGTGATGATGAAGGGCTCGTCAGCACTTTCGGGATTTCTGTGGCGTTTTTGAGGTTTTGAAGGTTGTTTTGAAGTTTTCACGGCTGTTCTGACTGCTTTTCAGGCAACGTTTTTCGTGCGATAAGCAACGCTTTTGAGGGCTAAAGAGGCGCTTATTGCTAGTATTAATAGTAGCAATTGTTCCCTCACGTGGGAATTTTTGCGGCCTAGGCAGGGAACAAATTCTCCCTAGTATGGAAGCAAAATGGGGGATTGTGCTGCCAACGTTGCCTGCGTTGCCAACGTTGCGTAAGCACTATCCATGCATGCGGAAAATACCTACTGGATAGTATTTTGAATATTATGATAAATAGAAATCTGTTTTTCTACTATTATACACCTTACGCAACACAGGCAACGCTGCAACGTTTTTTGAAAAAGCAACTGCGAATACTTGGCGGTATCAGAAAAAAGGATTATCTTTGCAGTCGCATATAATTTATAGGTGTATGAAGCATGTGAAGATAATGTCGATGCCCGACTGCGACAAGCTGATCTACAGCGGAGGCATCATAGCCCGTCAGATAGGGGCGCTGATGGTGGTTGACGACGAACAGCCCATCAATACGATGAGTTATCCGATAGTGGCTGGCGGTCAGAAATTGGCTGATGGCTGGCTGGCACCAGGCGAGGAGTGCATGCAGACGCCCGTGGTATGCCGTTTGGGGCAGAAAATCTCACCAAGAACGTTTGCCAAGTACGTCAAGATGGGCATGCACGAAGAGGTGCCCTCGTCGGCTTATGAGCTATATGGCCAGCTGCGCGAGAGTGGGGCAGACCTGCAACTGCCTGTGTGGGCTCAAAACAAAGAGACTATTCGCGAATATTCGATAGAGCTCGAAATCAGCGACCTTAGTGAAGATGCCTTCTGCTATTCATCAGACACAGCCGATTTCTATTTCGAGGCTTATTTCAAGGCGGGCGACCACGATGAGCTTTACGGTGAGCTGATGTCGCAGCTGATGGACTATATGAACATCCTTGATAAGGAGGAACTGGGTGCAAAAATCATCTTCCATACACTCAATTTCGACTATCAGGACGTGATAGACAAGCTGAATGCGACACCCATCGATACAGGCTACTGCGATATGTACGAACCCAGAAAATAGACGTTCATACCTATGATTAACATCCGGCTGATACCTGTCGATTTCATCGTTGAGCGGGCCAAGGCGCTTAAAACGGCGGCTGAGGCTCTGCCTTTGCGTCAGCTGATTGCCGACTGGTTTGCTTCGAACCATAATGAAGCAGAGGGCTATCAGGTACTGAATGAAATTGATCGATTCTTTCCTTCTGCCCGACAAATCAGTTTGAACGGTGAAGCGGATTCAGAGCCGGTGGTTCTGCCAGGATGCGTGTTGGGCCGTTACCGCAATAATCCGACCGAAGCCAGAATGCTGACGGCTATCATCCACGAGATTCACCGTCGTATGAATATTCCGATTGAAGACAGCCGTAAGGCAAAACGGCCAGAGGATGTGCGCCAGGATAGCTGGACGTGGCCTCATGTGATGCGTGTCATGATTCGGCATGATATCATAGCCGGCAATACCAACAAGGCTACCTTTGGAGCCATGATAGAGCAGGTGCTGGGCGACAAGGTGAAGAAGAATTCTATTCGCCGAGCCAATTATGGCAATTATGCCATTGTGGAAACCTATGACTTTGACCTGAGTGTGCAGGACAAAGATGTGATTCGCGAGATAACCAGCCTGTTTTTGCCACTCATCATGCCCAAAAAATGAAAATGCCGAAACCAAAGATTTGACATTTCGTTGACATTTTGACGCCCATTTGACATCCATTTGACATTTCCCCGTAAGTCGCAAAAAATCCTTTTTTGCGGCCTTTTTTATTAGTAACTTTGCATCAAGATCGAAGGAGATCGCAGAAGCGCGCCTGCGAGAACGGAGATCGAAACTAGAGTTATTAATAAAAAAAAGAAAGGTTTATTTTTATGCGTGAAGAAATGAAAAAACTGATTGCGCTTAACTGCGCACAGAAGCCCAATCGAGGTCTGGCTTTCGTAAATGACCTCTCAACGTACGACCGTCTGACTCACGAGTCTTGGCTGGCAAAGATGGTGGACGACATCCGTAGCGGCAACGATGCCCTGAAGGATGAGCTGCCCATCCGATGCTCGCACTACTACCGATTCAGCGACAACCGCCGTCGGCAGGCTGACATGGACCCGGAGGCTTTCCTCTTTCAGACCTGTGTCGACATCGACGACCTGGAGGCTGTTGAGCCCGCCATCGCTCGTGCGTACATTCTTAATAATGAGGAGGGCGGCCAATGGCAGAATCATCTGCTCCACATGGAGTATTCGGCCCGTAAGAAGCTGCACATCGATATCCGCATCCCCGTGGGCATGACCATCGAGGAGGCTCAGCAGGCTTATACGGAGGCGCTGGGTGTGGATTACGACAGCAGCTGTACTTCGCCCGAACGCTTCATTCTGGTGACAGATGCCCGTCAGGAGATTTATCGCTCGGAGCATTGGTATGAGGTGCTGCCCGATGAGAAACTCAAAGTTCGTCGCGAGGCCTATCTGAAACGGGGCCTCACCATTGACGGACGCCGGCTGAAATCTCAGCCGACATCGGAGGCCGAATCGAAAAATCGATTGGGATTGGAAGCCCAGCCGAAAAATCGACCCGGCTCTGTTCAAATCCAGCAGGCTGAGCTCTTTCCTGAGATGAAACCGGTTGAGGCCAATGAAGGTTGCCTTCGTGCCTTTGACCTCTGTATGGAGGAGGCTGGTCTGACGGAGCGAGCCTTGCAGATAGAGGGTGTGCGACACAACTCGTTGCGAAGCATCCTCTCGGTCGGTGCTTGTCAACTAATGCCCAAGGAGCAGATGTTGGCTGTGGTTAAGACTCGCATGCCTGCGTATGCCGATGAAAAGGACTGCCAGCAGCTTATCAGCGACTTCTACGCCAACTACACCGAGTTGAACCGCCCATTGACCCGTCGTCAGCGTGAAATCCACGCCGAGGCCTTTGGCGAACAGCTCGAGGATGTTGAGCCGGAGGAGGAAGTAGAGGCAGCAGAGCAGCCCAAAAAGAAGCACCGTCTGAACGTGAAGGCTCTGCCGTCAGGACTGCGTGAGCCCGTGATGAATGCTCCCAAAAACATGCAGATGAATGTACTCTCAGCTATCATGCCTATCGCTGCGACCTATGCCGATCAGGTATCTGTCCGCTATGCCGACAACAAAGAGCAGCATCTGGGGTTGATGGGACTGATTATCGGACGTCAGGCTGGTGGTAAGTCGAGTGTCAAAGAGGCTGTCGAACTCTGGATGCGTCCCATTAAAGAGCAGGCACGCGAGGCTCGCGAGCAGGAGGATGCCGTAAAGAAAAAGAACAAGCTTCGCAAGGCCAACGAACGAGCTGTAGAGATGCCAGAATTGGTCATCCGCAAGGTGCCCATCACCATCTCGTGCTCTACGTTGTTGAAGCGTCTTAAGAATGCGCAAGGTCACACCATCTATAGCTTCGGCGAGGAACTAGACACATTGTTGAAAACCAACGGTGCTGGTTCGTGGTCGGCAAAGTATGATGTCTACCGCTATTCGTTCGATAGGGGAGAGTGGGGACAGGATTACAACTCTGACCAGGCTGAGTCGGGCGAGGTGAACGTTGCCTACAACTGGACCATCCTTGGCACCTACGGGGCCTTCAACCGCTGCTTCAACGGCGACAATGTGGAGAACGGTCTCGGAGGTCGTGTGCTGATGTCGGAGATGCCCGATATGCGCTTCACGAAGATTCCTAAGTATCAGCCGATGACACCAGAGCAGGAAGAGGCTGTGCTGAAGGCGGCTGAGTTGCTACAGTCGAAGGCGGGCTTCATCGACACACCTCTGTTGCGCAAGCATATTGACAAGTGGCTTGAGGAAAAGCGTCTGGAGGCGTTGAAGAATGCTGATGAGGCTATGGATGAACTCCGCAAGCGTTCGGCTGTCATCGCCTTCCGTTGTGCCGTCGTGTTCCATCTGCTCAGTGGTTGTGAACGTGAATCGAGGGCTTGTATCGATTTCATGCTGATGATGGCCGACTACGTGCTCGAAAACCAGATGCATCTGCTCTGTGAGAAGATGGAGAGCCAGCAGGCCAAGAACGAGCCGGCTGTGGTCAAGACGTTCCAGAACAAGTCTGTCTACGACAAGCTGCCTCAGGTGTTCACACTCAAAGACGTGAAGAATGCCAAGGGAATGGGTCTCGAGGATTCGTCGTATCGCAGTATCATCTGCAAATGGAAGGCCAGCGGATTCATCCAAGAGCAGCCTGCTGATCCAGCATCCGCCGATCGAAAAGCACACTATGTCAAGCTGTCGGCATAAAAAACGTTGCCGCGTTGCCTATGTTGCGTAAGGTGTATCTGTTACTAATCTGAAAACGAAAACCGCCTCTTCATTTCGAAGGGGCGGCTTTTTTGCGAGAGCTCATTGGGGTCGGAGCTCAATGGGTCGGCTCTGTCTGAGTTCACTCAGGCAGGAGCAGGATGGTGGCGCTGCGGGCGGCTTGTGCTCCCATGACGAGGACCTGCGCGATGTCGGCAGTTTTCGAGGGGCCGCTGATGAAGGTGCCGTAGCCGTCATACTCCTTGTCGAACTCGATGCGCTTGTAGGCCTCGTGCATGTTGTTCACGATCTGGCTCTTGGGGAGCAGGATGACGAGGTTTTCGGAGATAAACATCACGGCCTTCTCCTTCATCGTCTGAGGAATCCACACGCAGGCATTTTCGACCACACCGAACTTGCCGCGAATGATGCCCACGTCTGTGCCGTTCAGGTCGCGCGCACGGCCCACGGTATCCGGATTTCTCGTGGCAATCGTTATCTCTGGCAGGTTCGAGGCAAACTCTTTGGCATCTGGGTAGAGGTCACGGATCAGCTGATTGATGTCCTGACCTTCCTTCACTTCGATCACATGACCGCCTACGCTCTCAGTCATCGTAATGTATTGCACCAGCGGGTCGGGGTAGGTGATGCCCTTGATGTCGCTCAAGTCGGGCATGTCAAATTTCTCCCTGACATTCGCCCGGTATTTCTTCAGTATATCATCTTTGTTACTCATATTTTTATTATTTTTTTTACAACGGATTTTACGGATTTCACGGATTTGGATACCAGCGTCTCATTTTTCTTTAATCCGTTAAATCCGTGTCATCCGTTGTTGTCATTATTTGATGTCTTTGAAAATCTTGTGGAATGGTTTCTTGGGGAATTCCATCATCTTGTGACCTTCTGCCCAAGGATTCAGACCGCAGTTCATGAGCGGTGAGGGGATGATGTTAGCCCAGTGGGCAAGAGCCGTGCCGAGATTATAGATGCCCTCGCTGCCATAGACCATCGACATGCCCTTACACATCAGCTTCTTCTGTGGATTGGCGGTGCCGAAGTCATCGAGTTGCTGGCGCCACAGATAGATCTGATCGCCGAGGTTCACCTTCGCAGGACAGAGCGTCTGGCACGAGTTGCAGAGCGTGCAGGCGCTGACGTTGCCGGAATGTTTCTGTGGGTCGCGGAGCATGCCAAGGTTGATGCCGATGGGACCTGGGATAAAGTAACTGTAAGAGTAGCCGCCCGAGCGACGATAGACTGGGCAGGTGTTCATGCACGAGCCACAGCGGATGCACTTCAAGGCCTCCCAGTGCTCAGGGTTGCCGATCCATTCAGAGCGGCCGTTGTCGACCAGCACAATATGCATCGGATGGGCCGTAGGGCGGGCCTTGCGGAAATGAGAAGTGAAGGTGGTGGTGGGCTGGCCTGTGCCTGCGCGGCAGAGCATGCGCTGAAAGACAGCCAGACAGTCGTAGTTGGGGATGATCTTCTCCAGGCCGATGGCGGCGATGTGCAGTTTCGGGCAGGAGGTCGACATGTCGGCATTGCCCTCGTTGGTGCAGACCACGATGTCGCCTGTTTCAGCGATACCGAAGTTGCCGCCCGTCATCCCGGCGTCGGCCGTCAGAAACTCGTTTCTCAGGCTTAGGCGGGCCACGTAAGTGAGGTAGGTGGGATCGTGATTGCCTTTTTCGCTGCCTAATTTCTCTTCAAAGAGTTCGCCCACGTCATCGTGGTTCAGATGGATGGCGGGCATGACGATGTGGCTCGGCTTCTGGCCTTTCAACTGAATGATGCGCTCTCCGAGGTCGGTCTCCACCACTTCGATGCCGTGCTCCTCCAGATAGGGGTTCATCTCGCATTCCTCTGTCAGCATCGACTTCGACTTTACAAGCTTCTTCACATTGTGGTTCTTGAGGATGCCATAGACGATCTCATTGAACTCATGGGCATCCTTGGCCCAGTGAACGATACAGCCGTTTTCTTCGGCCTTCGTTGCAAACTGCTCAAGATACTCATCGAGATGGGTGATTGTGTGACGTTTGATCTGGGAAGCCTTCTCGCGCAACTGCTCCCATTCCTCGAGGCCGTATGCCATATTGTCACGTTTGGTGCGTACTGCCCAGAAAGTGGCATCATGCCATTTGGCGTATGTCTGGTTCTTCAAGAACTCCTTCGCTGCTTTACTATGTCCTGTACTCATAATCTAAAAGTTAAAAGTAATAGTGAAAAGTGAAAAATAAGCTTCCGCCTATAGGCCAGCGGCCAGAATTTCAACCACGTGCTTGAACTCGACATTCAGACCTTGCTTTTTGGCAACACCGGCCATGTGCATCAGACAAGAGCAGTCGGGACCTGTCACGAATCTCGCTCCTGTCTTCATGTGGCGCTGAACCTTGTCGATACCCATCTGCTCGCTGATGGCCGTCTCTTCCACAGAGAACATGCCTCCAAAGCCACAGCACTCATCATTACGCTCGGGCTCCAAGACTTGGATGCCCTCCACAAGATTCAGCAAGTCCTTGATCTTGTTGAACTTCGGAACGTTCTCTTCACTTGGAGAACTCAGGCCCAACTCTCTGACACCATGACACGAGTTGTGCAGGCTTACCTTATGCGGGAATGTGCCAAGAGGATGATTCACCTTGATGACATCATGCAAGAACTCAACGACATCCATAATCTTGCCGGAGGTCACGCACTCGTGCCTGCCCTTCAAAAGACGGGGATAGTTGATCTTAATAAAGGCTGTACAACTGACAGAGGGGGCGACAACATAGTCGAAACCCTTGAATTTCTCCTCGAATTTCTCAGCGAGAGGAATGGCCTGCTTTTCAAAGCCGGCATTAGCCATTGGCTGTCCACAGCATGTTTGGTTGAGGGGATATTCCACGTCAAGACCAAGATGCTTCAATAGCTTGTATGTGGCGACTCCTACCTGAGGATAAACCACGTCTACGTAACAGGGGATAAATAAACCGATCTTCATATCGTTAGTGTATTATTTAAGTTTTCAAGTCATTTTAGGCTACAAATATAGTGAAAAATATTCAAAAAACATCATTTCTCCCTATTTTCTGGCGTGCTTTTATGTTTTATTAAAAGTATTTGCGTACCTTTGTGGCATAATATTTGTATGTCTATCAATGTGAAACCAATTTATTTAGAAGAATATGGATTATAAAAACGAACTCGATTTTGGATCGACAATGACTCGGGATCGCGAGCTCTCGATGTCTCAGGCTTTCCCTGTATTAATGCGAAAAGTATATGTGTGGATGTCGCTGGCATTGGCTATTACGGGTATAACTGCCTTTGGTGTGGCCAACAGCCCGGGCGTTATGTCTGTCATCTTTAGCAACCAGATTGTTTTCTGGGGACTGGTGATTGCTGAGCTGGCACTGGTGTTTGCAATCAGTGGGGCCATCAACCGCCTGTCGCTGTCGACAGCTACGATGCTATTCGTCCTCTATTCTGTAATCAATGGCGTGGTGCTTTCCTCCATCTTCCTCATCTATACGATGACGTCGATTGCCAGTGTATTCTTTATCACGGCGGGTACATTTGCGGTCATGGCTTTTATTGGCTATACCACAAAAACGGACCTCACTTCGATGGGTAAGATCCTGTTGATGGCTATTATCGGATTGATTATTGCCTCGCTGGTGAATGTCTTTTTAGTGAAGAGCTCTGGCTTTGACCTGATTATCAGCTATGCCGGTGTGCTGATCTTCGTTGGTCTGACGGCTTACGATTCGCAGAAAATCAAGAATATGTTGCAGATGGCTCCTGATGCTGGCAAGGCTTCGCAGAAGCTGGCTCTGGTAGGTGCGCTCTCGCTCTATCTTGACTTCATCAACCTCTTCATTTATCTGCTTCGTATCTTGGGTAAGAGAGAGTAATTTTGATATGAATTAAAGCAAAAAAGGCCTACGCTTTATATATATAATAAGGTGTAGGTCTTTTGTTTTGTCAATATTTCCGAAAACTTTCATGTTTTTTGAAAAAAAGTTGCCGAAAAATTTGGAGGGTATTGAAAATAGTCGTACCTTTGCATCCGCTTTCGCCCAAAAAGTTGGGCGTTTTGCATGAAAGAAAGAGTTCTTTGAGAGATTTACATAGACAGAAGTAGTACAAGAAGCAGGAGCAGAAATGCTCTTGGGTAAATGAACCGTCAATTTATAATTGAATAAGGTGCTTTAACTTGATACAGGATAGTCGTTCTGGGACAGAGATTACATTCCAGCAATGGAATAAAGATACAAATTATACAATGAAGAGTTTGATCCTGGCTCAGGATGAACGCTAGCTACAGGCTTAACACATGCAAGTCGAGGGGCAGCAGGGAGAAAGCTTGCTTTCTTTGCTGGCGACCGGCGCACGGGTGAGTAACGCGTATCCAACCTGGCCCTTAGTAGGGGATAGCCCGGCGAAAGTCGGATTAATACCCTATGTTCTTCGTAGATGACATCTGAAATGAAGCAAAGATTAATCGCTAAGGGATGGGGATGCGTCTGATTAGGTAGTCGGCGGGGTAACGGCCCACCGAGCCATCGATCAGTAGGGGTTCTGAGAGGAAGGTCCCCCACATTGGAACTGAGACACGGTCCAAACTCCTACGGGAGGCAGCAGTGAGGAATATTGGTCAATGGGCG
>JAFZCU010000233.1 GCA_017556145.1 Prevotella sp.
CCGCACACTCCTTGGATGGGCCAAGGAACTGGGCTGCAACTTTGTCCGTCTGGCCCACTATCCGCACCATGAAGAGATGGTACGCGAAGCAGAGAAAATGGGCATCCTGGTATGGTCGGAGATTCCCGTCTACTGGACCATCGCCTGGAAGAATCCCAAGACCTACGAGAACGCCCAGAACCAGCTACGCGACATGATAGCCCGCGACCATAACCGTGCCAACGTCATTATCTGGAGCATTGCCAACGAGACCCCCCACTCTCCAGAACGCGACACCTTCCTCGGCAACCTCGCCCAGTATGCCCGCAGCCTCGACTCCACCCGCCTTATCTCAATGGCAATGGAAGTAACAGGAGCCTCTAACTATGTAAACCGACTCAACGACAATATGAACAAGTATGTCGACGTAGTGAGCTTTAACCAATACATCGGCTGGTACCGTGATGTGAACGATGCGCCGAAGATGAAGTGGGAGATTCCATATAATAAGCCCGTCATCGTCAGTGAGTTCGGTGGCGGTGCCAAATACGGCTATCACGGCGAGAAGAACCAACGGTGGACTGAGGAGTTCCAAGAGAACCTCTACATAGAGAATACGGCAATGCTTGACAAGATAGAAGGACTATCAGGCACCACGCCCTGGATTCTGAAAGACTTCCGTTCCCCCCGTCGTGTACTGCCCGACGTTCAGGACTATTATAATAGGAAGGGCTTGGTGAGCGACAAGGGCGAGAAGAAAAAAGCCTTCTACATTCTCAAGCAATGGTACGAGAAGAAATAAAAAAAGCTGGTCGGAATTGACCAGCTTTTAAAGTTCTTAATCTGTAATCAGATTCTCACCCGTCATATCTGCTGGCTGCTCCAGCCCCATGATATGCAGGATAGAGGGAGCGACGTCAGCCAGACGACCGTCCTTCACGGTGGCACTATTGTTGTTCGTCACGTAGATGAACGGCACGGGGTTGAGTGAGTGAGCGGTATTCGGCGTACCATCAGGATTGATGGCATTGTCGGCATTACCGTGGTCGGCAATGATGATGGCCTCATAGTCATTGGCCTTGGCAGCCTCGATAACCTCACGCACGCAGTTGTCAACAGCCCATACAGCCTTGGCTATAGCGTTGTAGATACCCGTATGACCTACCATATCTCCGTTGGCGAAGTTCACCACGATGAAGTCGTACTTAGCCTCGTTGATAGCGGCCACCAGCTTATCCTTCACCTCGTAGGCACTCATCTCAGGCTTCAGGTCGTAAGTTGCCACCTTCGGAGAGGGCACCAGAATACGGTCCTCACCCTCGTAAGGCGCCTCACGACCACCGTTGAAGAAGAAGGTCACGTGAGCATACTTCTCTGTCTCAGCCGTGTGCAGCTGCTTCTTGCCCAGCTTGCTCAGATACTCGCCCAGTGTGTCCTCGACGTTCTCCTTGGGGAAGAGGATGTTCACGCCTTTGAAGTTTGCATCGTATGGCGTCATGCAGTAGTACTGCAGACCAGGAATGGTCTTCATACCCTGCTCTGGCATATCCTCCTGCGTCAGGGCGATAGTCATCTCCTTGGCGCGGTCGTTGCGGAAGTTGATGAAGATCACCACATCGCCCTCCTCGATGCAGCCATTGACGCTCGCATTGTGGATGGGTTTGATGAACTCATCGGTCACACCCTCATCGTAGCTCTCCTGCATGGCCTGAACCATATCAGTAGCCTGCTTACCAACACCATTGACAATCAGATCATAACCCTCCTTCACACGCTCCCAGCGCTTATCGCGGTCCATCGCATAGAAACGGCCTACAATCGAGGCGATAGCAGCATCATTGGCAGCACAGACATCACTCACCTGCTGGATAAAGCCCTTACCGCTCTTGGGGTCTGTGTCACGACCGTCCATATAGCAGTGAACAAACACCTGATTCTTCAGGCCGTATACCTTACCGATCTCAATAAGCTTGAACAGATGGTCGAGGCTGGAGTGCACACCACCGTCAGAAGTCAGACCCATCAGGTGCAGCTTCTTGTTGTTTTCCTTAGCGTATGTATAGGCAGCCTTCACCTGCGGATTCTCCATGATGGAGCCGTCCTTGCAGGCACGGTTGATTTTCACGAGGTCCTGATACACGATACGGCCTGCGCCGATATTCAAGTGACCCACCTCAGAGTTTCCCATCTGACCATCGGGCAGACCAACGTCCTCACCAGAGGCCGCCAGCTGAGAGTGGGCCGAAGTTGCTGTTAACAGATCGAGGTAAGGCGTTGGTGTATTGAAAATCACATCACCCTTACCATGCTTACCGATTCCCCATCCGTCGAGAATCATCAAAAGTGCTTTCTTTGCCATTGTCTTTTCCTTTTTACCCTTTTACTATTTTACCTTTTTACTTTTTCGGCTGCAAAGGTACAAAAAATCTCGAACGCAGAGGTTCTGATTTTCAGAGAATTATTATAAAAAAGCTAAAAACTTGGTATGCCCATCTCTTTATGCCCGACGACATAACAATCTTTGCAACGTCAACATAACAAATACAGAGGCTTCATTCAGGGCTCGAATTCCAAACTTAATTGTCCGTCACCCAAGAGGTTGTAACTCTTGCGATGATAGGGCGTGATGCCAAACTGTCTGATGGCCTCACGATGCTTCTTCGTGGGATAGCCCTTGTTCGACAACCAGTCGTATTGGGGATATTCCTTGGCAAGCTGGTTCATATAGTCGTCACGATAGGTCTTGGCGAGAATCGAAGCCGCAGCGATGGAGAGGTACTTGCCGTCGCCCTTGACGATGGTGGTGTGGGGGATGTTGGCTGTGACAGAGCCAACCACAGAACGGTAGGGCTTGAAGCGATTGCCATCGACGATGATGGCCTCCGGACGTACCTTCAGTTGGTCTAAAGCACGATGCATCGCAAGGATCGAGGCATTAAGGATATTGATCTTGTCGATCTCCTCTGGTGTCACGATACCCACTGCCCAGGCAATGGCATCGCGCTCGATGATCTCACGCAACTGATAACGTTTCTTCTCCGTCAACTGCTTCGAATCATTGAGCAAGTCGTTCTGGTAGTCCGATGGCAGGATGACTGCAGCCGCATACACACTGCCTACCAGGCAGCCACGCCCAGCCTCATCGCAGCCAGCCTCAACCTTCCCTTCGTAATAATGACTTTCCAACATTTTTTTGAGTTTATAGTTTAAAGTTTATAGTTCTTGCGTCCCTCCGGTAGCAAGCGAGCAGAGCTCGAGCGTATAGATGATTTGTTCTATAGGCAGATTTTGAGTTACCATTGAAGGGCTTGCCAGGTAATCAGCTATAAACTTTAAACTATAAACCATAAACAAAAATTAAAACATCTGACTGACTCTGCGGATGCCAGCCACGAGGGTATCGACTTCCTCCTTGGTGTTATAAAGCGCAAACGAGGCCCTCACGGTGCCTGAGATGCCGAATCTGTCCATCAAGGGCTGGGCACAATGATGACCTGTGCGGACAGCAATGCCCAAGCGATCGAGCAAGGTGCCCATATCCAGATGATGGATATTGCCCACGTTAAACGAAACAACAGCGTCTCGCTGATTAGCAACGGGCCCGTAGATGGTCATGCCATCGATCGTCATCAACTGCTCAATGCAATAGCGGGTGAGTTTCTGCTCATGCTGCTGGATGGCCTCGAAGCCGATGGTGTCGATATAGTCGATGGCTTTCGCCAGTCCATGGGTGGCGATATAATCGGGTGTGCCGGCCTCAAACTTGAACGGCAGGCGTTCGAAGGTAGTCTTCTCCCACGTCACCTTGTCAATCATCTCGCCCCCACCCTGATACGGCGGCAGCTTCTCTAACCATTCTTCCTTGCCATAGAGCACACCGATGCCCGTAGGGCCGTACATTTTATGACCGCTGAAGGCAAAGAAGTCGCAGTCCATCGCCTGCACGTCTATCTTGAAATGAGGCGCACTCTGGGCACCGTCCACCAAACCGGGGATATTATGTTCGTGAGCGTTTCTGATTATCTCTTCAACAGGATTGATAGTGCCCAGTACATTGCTCACATGTGCCACGCTGATCAGCTTTGTCCGCTCGGAAATAAGTGGCTCCAGCTGTTCAATAAGCAGCTCTCCTTCGTCGTTAAGTGCCAAGTGTTTCACCACAATCCCCCGTTTCATTGCCTGAAGCTGCCAGCTGACAATGTTCGAGTGATGCTCCATTTCTGTGACAATCACCTCGTCGCCCTCTTTCATCTGCGACTCGCAGAACGACGAAGCCACGAGATTAATCGCCTCGGTGGTGCCTCTGGTAAAGACGATTTCCTCCATCTTGCGGGCATTGATAAACTGGCGCACCTTCTCTCTTGCCGCCTCATGCAGATCCGTCGCCTGCTGCGAGAGATAGTGCACTCCGCGATGCACATTGGCATTCACGTTGAGATACTCATCGCGCATCGCATCCAGCACACACAACGGTTTCTGCGTCGTCGCCGCGTTATCAAGATACACCAGCGGCTTGCCATATACCTCCCTCGACAAAATGGGGAAATCAGCCCTTATCTTTTTGATATCGTACATTGCTTCTTCTCAGAAACCTTTCATGTAGAACGTGAACTCGAAGTCGATGTTATTCACGATGCCCTTAAGTATCAGTTTGCAACTCTCAGGATTCTTCGTGAACTCCACGGAGGCATTGCCCGTAAACAACGAGATAGCCTGCATCTTGTCGTTCCAGTTGTAAATCAGTTCGCCATTGTTCATGTTTGTCCAACGCCATACACCTACATCGTCATTGCGGTTCATGTAGTTGATGGCGAACAGGCCTTTAGAATCGAAATAGATGCCCTCGATGATTGTATTGGCGTCAAACTGATCCTTGAGTACGCCGAAATTAGTCTCATACCACGCCTTGACTTCAGCCAGATCAACGGGGCCTTTGAACTCCTTGCCGAGTGTCTTTCCTTCGAAAACGGCACTAACAATGACCCGCTCGACTTTCCACGGACGGCTGCACAGGTTGTCGGTGTAAACACCTGCGGTGACCGACGATGAGGTGTCGAGGGTACCAACAGTCTTGATCGTCGTACCGTTCCTCCACGTGATGGTGATGTCGTAGTTCGATCCAGAGGGTTCAAAAGAGATGGTCATGCCGTTATCGAACACGTACTTGCCGTTGGAATAGGTGAACTTGCCAAACTCATAGAGAAGGCCGCCTGAACCTGCACGTGTGACACGCGCATTCGCTGAGCCCGCCTGACGAGCAATCATAAAGCCACCGCTCTCCATGATGCGCAACTGCTTGATGCCCTCGCTGTTGTCCTGAGTGATATTCAGTATCTTCGCCACATCCTTATAAGGCGGAGCCGTGAGCGTCACTGTGCCATTATCCTCGTTACCGCCATTGTTATCGTCATCCTTCTTGTCGCAGGCAGTGACAACAAACAGGGCCGTGGCCACAATGGCCAACATCATCAATATCTTCTTCATAACTCTAATTTTTCAACTTTCAACTTAAAAGATTCTATAGGTCAGACGGAGCGTCAGCACAGGCCATACCGAGAACTTAGAAATCACGTCGTAATACTTGTTGCTGTCATCGCCCAGATCCTCTTTCTTCACTTCCAGATCCATGCCTGTCTGCTTCTCATACACTTTGGGCTTGCCCCAAAACTGCACACCGAAGTCGCCGCTCACACCGAAGCGTTTGCGGGGAACAGAACGTCCAAAGCCGATGCCGACGTAAGGACGGAACTTGTTTACCTTGATGGAGCCATGAGCATAACCGTCTTTGTCGAAGCCCACGATGTGGTCGCCAATCACGATACCCTCGCCCTCGTCGAAGTCCTTCACAGGGATGGTATTCTCCAACTTCACAACCTCATCGGTACCCATGTAGAATCCGGCTGTGGCATGGAAGGTGTAGTCAGGGAAAGGATACACGTCGAGCAGCAGATGGCCGGTTCCCATGTAGTTCGTTCCCTCAGCTGTGGTCTTACCTCTTGTGGGTTTGCCCTTGGCACGGTAATCCACATCCTCCTTGTACTTAAATCCCGAGAAGAAGTTGTATCCGGCACGCACCTGCAGATAGTCGGTCACAGGAGCTGCCAGGTCTAATCCGACACCCGTGGTTCCAAGTGTCACACCCAACGACATATGGTCGAAGATTCCAAACTCATCCACTCTGTCCTGTGCCTGCACAGGTTGTGTCAACAAGGTCATTGCAAAGGCTGCAACGATTGCCATACTCAGTTTTTTAAGTTTTTTCATACGCTTAAAATTTTTTATTAAATGAAACATAAAAATCCTCTGGAGGATATTGATTAATAAATTATGTTGCAAAGATAAGAAAAAAAAACGATACATCGTTACAAATATACGAAAAAATTTGGAAAACGACTAACAGACACATCATAACTGCCATTCGGAGCAGCATGATACAGGCAACCCGTTGCATTTTTCCTTTGACTATAATCTGTCCCATGTTGTTTAATTTAAATGAATAACTTGTGTTAATTGAAAAGAAAGCACTGCAAAATTAGAACCGAAAACCGGATATTCCAAATCTTTTCCGCTAAATTTCAGGAAATTCAGAAAATTCATTGCAAATTTTTGCCAAAAAACAAAACATCTTAAGCATTCAGAATGTTTTCGGTTAAGTGTCGTGTCAAGACGCGTTAAGTGTTTTTGCGAAAGCGGTTAAGTTTGGGCCTGTTTCCAGTTAAGTAATCTGTCAGTGGCGAAGGTATCTTAATCCGTAAAATGCTACAGTATTGGTATTTTAACCGGCGAAGCGGTATCACGGGTATCACGGTATCACGGTATCATTGGTATCACGACAGGGTCGGCGAAGTTTTTTCCCTATTTTTTATATATATATTAATATATTATTTTTTATATAATATATAAAAATTTTAAATAAGTAATGTCATTTATAAATACAATAATCTTCAGAATCCAACCATGATACCAAAGATACCGTGATACCGTGATACCTGTGATACCTGTGATACCATGCATGCCATGGACACTTCAAGAAACTACATACTGCTATCTAAAACAAGAAAGGGGGCTAGCGATTGAGTCCCCTTCTTTGTGATAAAACAAGGGAGAATAGGCCTGAACGGCAAAAAAAATATAAAAAATTTGGTTATATTAAAAACATTTTCGTATCTTTGCACCAATCAAACAATTTAAACTTATAGATTATGAAACATTTACTACTTGTCATGATGGTGTCG
>JAFZCU010000050.1 GCA_017556145.1 Prevotella sp.
TTATTCTAATTTATGCACAAAGATACGCTTTTTTCGAATTTCTACATTATATTTGCATCATCTTTTACAGACATTTCGTAATAAATAACGAAAAAATCTGTTTTTTAGTATAAAGATGGAACAGAAGAAGACGGACAAAGGCAGCCTTGAGAACAAACGCACCACCGGTTTCCTGTTGGGGCTGGTGTTGGTGTTTTCGATGGCTTTTGTCGCGTTGGAATATACGAGCCATGCTCCTGACTACGAAGTCGACGAGTTACTCATTGACGAGTTGGCGCAAGACTTGGAGCTGCTTCCCGCCATTGAACAACAGGAGATGATAGCCGCACAGCAACCGATGGAGGTTGTCAAGGTTCCCGAGAAGATAAGGGCGGTTGACGAAGTGCCACCACCCGAGGCTGATATGCAGCAAACAACCGACATGACGTTAGGGGGCGAAGTAGATGAAGTCCCGTCGTCCGCTTCTACTGCAGAACCTCTACCTCCTGTGGTCACCGATATGGACGACAATCCGTTGAGCTTCCGTATCGTGGAGCAATTGCCTGAGTATCCTGGTGGTATGGTGGAGTTCATGAAATGGCTCACGAAGAATTTGAAATATCCACCTTCAGCCCAAAGCCGAAAGGTACAAGGACGGGTGGTGGTCTCGTTCATTGTGAACAAAGACGGTACCATCAGCGACGCGAAAGTTGTGAAGCCGGTAGATCCACAATTGGATCGCGAAGCCATGCGTGTGGTCAGGATGATGCCCAAGTGGAAACCTGGAATGCAAATGGGAAAGCCCTGTCGCACGATGTTCGCCATTCCCATCGTCTTCAAACTGTGAAGATGCATATCAAAAAACAAAGTATTGCGAAATTTAAACAATAACATAAGCAATGTTTACATCAGAAGAAATCCTTGCGAAAGTCAATCTCTACATTGACACTTTGCCCTACGATCGTCGCCCTGAGTCGCTCTATGCGCCCATCCGCTACGTGCTTTCGTTGGGTGGAAAACGCATTCGACCTGTGCTAATGATGCTGGCTTACAATCTGTATGCCGACGATGTTGACAGCATTTTGCCCGTGGCATGTGGATTGGAGACGTTCCACAACTTCACCTTGCTGCACGACGATTTGATGGACAATGCCGAACTGAGGCGTGGTCAGCAGACTGTTCACAAGAAATGGAATGCCAACACGGCCATTCTTTCAGGCGACACCATGTTTGTGATGGCATTTGAGCGTATGACGCATTGTCGTGCCGACAAATTGGCTGATGTGGTGGGAACCTTTACTGAGACAGCATTGGAGATTGATGAAGGCCAACAGATGGATATGGACTTCGAGAATCGTACCGATGTGACCGAAGACGAATACATCGAGATGATTCGTTTGAAGACAAGCGTATTGTTGGCATGTGCGGTGAAGATTGGCGCCATTTTGGCCGATGCGTCTGCAGAAGATGCCGAGACACTCTATAAGTTTGCCGAACAATTAGGCTTGGCGTTCCAGTTGCAAGACGATTTCTTGGATGTCTATGGCGACACGAAGGTGTTTGGAAAAGCCATTGGTGGCGATATAACGTCGAACAAGAAAACCTATATGCTCATCAATGCCTGCAACAGGGCGAATGGAGAGCAGCAAGCCGAGTTGATGAGTTGGATTGAACGGAAGGATTTTGATGCGCAAGAGAAGATAGCCGCCGTCACTCGTCTTTACAATGATATCGGCATCGACAAACTGGCTCAGCGGAAAATCGAGGAGTATTTTGCCGAGAGTCGGAAATATCTGGACAA
>JAFZCU010000234.1 GCA_017556145.1 Prevotella sp.
ATCCGCATGGCGATGGAACTGTTGCCAGAAGACTTCGAGGTAAAAGGTTTGAGAGTAGAATATCGTGTGCCTGCCAAGTTGGGCGACCAACTCATTCCGACTATCTTCCAAATTGACGGTGGTATTATCATCTCACTGGCTATTGGCAATGAGGTTAGTGCCATCATCGAGTTCACAGTATAACAAAGGAACTACAATAACGAGTTTGGCAGAAAGTTAGATTAATCCTTGCTTATAATACTAAATGTTTCATGGGATGACCACCCCACCAGTTGTCATTCACATATCGGAATCCTACAGAGGCATATAGTGCCTCGCCAGCAGGGTTGCCTTTATCCACCAACAGTCCGACACAGGGCAGTCCCTCCTTTTCGGCTTTATCCTTAGTGGCACTCAAAAGACGCTGGGCTATACCTTGGCGGCGATACCCTGGTAATACAGCCAACGAATCAAGATAGAGTTCACCTGCCTGTGTCTCATCATCCATTTCTGAATGATCCTTGTCGAGGTATTCATTAGCAGATTGGATAAATGCCTGACGAAGCTCATGCAGTTTGCCGCCATCATAACTGACGGCAACACCTACAACCTTTTCATCAGCTATTGCTACCAGAGTGTTCCTGTAGCTGTACTGTGAATCTTCACGCTCAACCAATGAGGTCATCATCTTATAAAAATTCTCCAGGCCATGCCCTACTCCACAGAAATGCAGACAACAGTCATCCGTCATGGCCATTATAATCAGTCGGGCTATATCTGAAGCTTGCGCCTTCGTTGCTTCTCTAATCTCAATTATCGTCATCATCCTCCTCCATCTTACAGATTTGACGCGTCTCTTTCCTGGCTTCCTTCCAACGGGGGAAGAACTTATCCATCAATGCATGGAAACGGGCATTGTGACTTGGTTCCAGCAAATGACATAGCTCATGAACCACCACATGCTCGACGCACCATTCCGGCAACAGCAGCACGTATGCAGAGAAGCAGATGGACTTGTCCTTCACATTGCATACACCCCATCGGGAGATCAATGCTTTGTAATAGACCATAGAAGGTTTCACGCCCATTTCCTTGGAGTGCCGCTCTACCATCGGCTCTATCAAGGTTTTCAGTCGCCGTAGAGCATCATCGGCCTGTTCTCTCGTCCTTAGCGGCAGTTGATTATAGAACGCTGCCCTGCGCTTCTGGCTTTCGTAGGTCTTTTTCCGTGCCTCAGTTATCCAGTCGCGGTGCTCCTCGATGAACCGTTCCACTTCAGACTTCGGCATACCAATAGGTACCGACACATGCACATCGCCATTCTTCACGATGCGCATCGAAAGTCTTCTGGTTCTTCTATATGTTACCTGTATTGCCATATTGATCAAGAGAAAAAGTATTTAATCGCCCCAGGCTTTCAGGTGGTCAATGATGGTAGTCTCAACCCTATCCGTCCACTGTTCTGACACACCGTATTTCGTGGCAATGGCTCTGAACTGCTTCAATGACGCAACGACATCACGGATGATGGCATCAGGTCGGCGAATACCGTTGTCACGGGCAAACTGGATAGCATCCTCACGAGTGATGCCACGGAGCTTGGCCCTAATATACAGGCAGTGGTCTTCATTAGGCAGGAAGCCACCATTATCTATAATATAGGTGATATCGTATGCAGGTGACAGTCGCCAACTGCCATCCTCATTCATGATGAACGAGAAGTTCTTGTTATGGTCATCGGTGTTGTTGGCCAGGATATTGAAGACCATTCTGCGGAAAACCTCCTGGCAGTCGGATTCAGGCAGATGGAGCTTACGGCAAACGGCTATCAGCTGCTCATAGCTGTCGGCATCAGGGCTGATGGCAGCAAGCGTCTGCGTATAGATCTTCCTCTCACCGTCACGATCGAAACGCTTGGTGATGAAATGGTTGTTGCCGTCAACGGTATATAGTTCCGACGGCATCATACGGATTCCTGCCATCGTGGCCAGTTCATAGTAAGTCATCTCCAGTTCTGCAGAGCTATACTGCGTATTGCCGAACTTCAGCAGGCAGTAGTCGTAATTCTTCAAACCAGATATCTGCCCACTACGAATCTCGCCCGTCTTTCGGTTGATGGCAATGATGGCCTTCGGCTGACGGCCACCAGCAGACGTACCGACAGTCAGCAACGACTGCATGGTGATGCTTTCATCGGGCATAATACGAGCCTGTTCCCTCTCCGTGTAGATACGTTCTGCCAAGTCTGCCAATGATTTCATGTCTATCTTTTGAGCCTTGTGTTCACGGGAAAACTCAGGCTGGAATTCCAGAGCACCCATACCACGTTTGCCAATGAACGAGAGTTTGTCCAAAGGCGTGATGTCAGCATTGGCCAGATGGTTCTGTTGTCGCCACAGGTCGAAGAGCTGATTACCCCAGGCATCAGGCAAGGAGTCTGCAACAAACGCTGGCAACTTCTGGTATATCTTGGCATCCTCACCCCAAACAGGCGCAAGTCCTCGTGCTCCATCGATGGGTGCAACCAAGGGAGAGATATTCAGTCCTCTCTTGATCCACTCAGGGTTATACATGAAATAAGCCAGCCGTCTGCGCTCATCCCATGCCAAGCGGCCTATCTCTTCTCCCCAAAGGATTATTTTCAAAGAACTTGTCATAACAACTTACTTCTTATTCGTGTGACGTATTCTCTGAGCCTTCTTCTCTTCCCTGCGAACAAGATATGGCGACTCAGGCAACTCAGGCAGCACATCGTCCAGAGCATTCACCTGGCCAACCACCCTGAGAAGCAAGATGAAGGTGGACAGCGACAAACTGTTTGCCGTGCCATTCTCAAACTTGTGGATGGTGGTCAAACCGATGCCAGACTGCTCTGCTACCTCTTTCTGGGTGAGGTTGCAGCGCATCCTATAATCCTTGAACCGCGAACCAAGCAATCGAACCAGTTCCGGAGTAGAATATTCATAAAAGTCTATCATAATTTATATATTTAATATTCAACAGACTAATATTTATATATCATTTTTATTATTTATCTTCACTTTTTTGATATTTAACGCTGCAAAATTAAGCAATATTTTCCAATCAAACAAACTTTTTCGGGTAAATTATGAGAATCTGGAGACCACTTTTAACATTCAATATCGTAAGACAGGATTTC
>JAFZCU010000051.1 GCA_017556145.1 Prevotella sp.
CTCTATCAACTTGCCGTTCTTCCTTGCTTCGTCAATCCACTTGGGAACGACCTCATTGAGGAAGCGCTGTTTCTTGTCCTTCAGTTTCTGCATGTCGAGACCGATGGCTTGCTGAGCCTTGGCCTTGGTTGAGTAGTCGGGCACGGGAATCTCGCCAACGAGACCCTGCTTGGCGGCTACACGGGCTATGAGCAGACGGGCTTGCTGAGCATAATCCACAGAGTGCGAGAGCAGACGGATGACTTCCTGAGGAGCATGGAACGTGGCACCGTGCGAGGCGATGGCATAGTCCCAACGCCACTGGCTCTTGCGCAGCAGGGCTTGGATGGGTTTCATCTCAGCCTCTGTGGCACCCTTGTCGATGATGTACTTTGCCTCGAAGTGGGCGCGAGCCAGTTCCTGTTCGGCACGGGTACGCACCTCGTTGCACTTCTCCTGACGGTCATAGACATTCTGGCGCAGCACCTCGGCATCCTGACGATGGCAAGTCTGACACGTGCGGTCAATCTTGGCCAGCGGCGACATGATCTGGTGGTCGCTGAACTTCACCCCACCCTCTTGCTTGTAAGGCATGTGGCAGTCGGCACAGCTCACGCCGCGCTGGGCATGTATGCCGTGTTGAGAAATCTCGTAGCCCGGATGCTGGGCCTTCAAGATGGGAGTCTTCGACAGCGGATGGATATAATCGTAGAAACCTATGCTGTCGTAGTATTCCTCGGCAGCTTCGCAGGTCAATCCCTTGTCGTGCGGGAACATCAGATAGTTGGCCTTGTTGGGATTGTTCGGGTCGTCGGGCTTGATGAAATAGTATTCCACGTGACATTGGGCACACACCAGCGAGCGCATTTCCTGATGACTCTGTTTCTTGACATCGAGACCTCTGCGGGCAAAAGCCTCATAGATGGCAGGACGTGCCGGGCGCAAGTCCATCGTCGTGGCATCGTGACAGTCGCTGCAGCCAATGGTGTTCACCTCCTCGGCACCCAGCTCGCTCCACTTCTTCGCATAGAAATTGGCGGGGTCCATCACCGACTTCTTGTCACTCAGCTCGCGCATCATGCGAGGCACGTCGGGGCCTTTACACGTCCAACAGGTGGCAGGCTGCATGTCGGCGTCGCCATCGATGCCAGGATTGCCCGTGCGCAGAATCTTGCGCATGTCCTCTAAGGCGTGCTTGTGGCCACGAGGCGTGTTGTAGTGGCGCGAGAAGGCATAACCAGCCCACAGCACCACCATCTCTGGACGCTGCTCGAGCACATCCACCTCCTGCGACGAGTTGTATTTCGACTTGAACGTGGTGTCCTCGGTCATCGCCCACGTCTCGTACTCACGCGGATAGTCGGCCTTGAACTTCTCGTTCTGAGCCACGATACTGTCCTCAAACACAGTTCGCTTGTTGTTGAACACACTGGCTACTTCGGCACGGCGCTCCAGCAACGACGATACGAGCAGTCCCAAAAGGAACACCACGGCCATTGAGCCCAGGAATAGTATCCAACCTTGCCATTTCTTTAACTTCTTTGCCATAATATCTTTGATGTTTACGATTTGACGATTTCTTTTAGTCGCTTCGCTTTGTAAAAGCGCGTAGCGAGTCCGATTTACAATTTGTCACTACGGCAGTAGCAAATTCTTCACTTTTCACTTAGAAGGTTCTGCAGCCAATCAGGAACGGGCGATGGCGGCAGTGGCGTCACCCCCTCCGCATTCGGCGTGGCCATCAGCGAGTTCATCCCACCGTGGGGAACGCTGCGGTGGCAGTCCCAGCACACCTTTCCACCCTCGGCCTGCTGCTGCATGTAGCTCAGGCGACCCGTATTCACAAACTCCTGGTTCAGTTGCGTGTGACAGCGTATGCAATTATCCATCACCACCTCTCCTGTCATCGTCTCGGCCATCGGAGCCTGTCGTTCGGCATTGGCCACGAAATAAGCCGTGTGCTTCATTCCGTC
>JAFZCU010000235.1 GCA_017556145.1 Prevotella sp.
CTGTTGCAAGGTGTATGAGCTTGACGGGTGAGATGTCATCATCTTGGCCGACTTACTGTACAACTTGATTTCCTTGTCGATGCGGATGTCGATCTTCGTGAAGTAGTCCTTGTTGAAGTTCGACTGCAGTACCCGACCGTCTACAAGTATCTTCTGTTCCTTCAGCTCATCCTTCGTGCCGAAGACAAACCAAGCGGTATTCAACTGCTTGTCCTGCATACTAATGGTCTGAGCCTTCTGAGAACTCTCTTCCTTCAACGAACTAACATTTTCGTTCAAGTCGGCCACACGCTCATCTAGTTCCGCAATATGGATATCCTTCTTGTCGAGTTCCTCACGCAGAGCCTGGAGCTGCTGTTCCTTGACCTCCAGCTGTTCTGTCAGGTTATCGATGATCTTCTTCAGCTGTCCACCTTTGACGGTACTCTCGCGTACCTGCTGCTTCAACTTATTGATCAGTTCTTTATTCTGCTTCATCACCGACTGAATGAACTGGAAGTTCTCCTTGATGCGTTGTGTGGTGTTCGTACCCTCACCCTGTTTGGCAAGTGTCACTCGGTTCTGAGCCTCGGTTATCTCACGGAAGCCCTCCTCGATATCGCTGAGGGTCGTCATCATGTCATTGATCTCGTTATCCTTCTGAGCAATGATCTGGTTTAATGAGTCACGCTGCTGCTGGGCGGCGAGACTGGCCTTTCTAGCACTCTCCTGATTACAACTTGTAATGGCCAATGCGCTGATGGCTAAGATAAATAGTTTTTTCATAATTATTGAGTTTTGGAATTCAGTTCTTTTTGATTACAACCTGCCAGGATGATAACAATCTCACCCTTCGGCTCCTTTTCCTTAAAATGAGCGATCACCTCACTAAGCGTTCCGCGAACACTCTCCTCATGTACCTTTGATATCTCCCGGCAGACACTCACCTGGCGCTCGGCACCATACACCTCGGCAAACTGCTCCAGTGTTTTTACCAAACGGTAAGGTGACTCGTAGAAGATCATCGTACGTTCCTCGCCCTTCAGCGACTCCAACTTAGTCTTACGCCCCTTCTTCTGCGGCAGGAATCCCTCAAAGGCAAAACGGTCACATGGCAGACCGCTCGAAACCAGTGCTGGCACAAAGGCCGTGGCTCCTGGCAGGCACTGCACCTCGACACCGGCTCTTACCGCCTCACGGACGAGGAAGAAACCTGGATCGCTGATGCCCGGTGTACCGGCATCACTAATCAGCGCCACATTCTCACCCCCCAGCAGACGACCGACGATGGCTGCCGACGTGCCATGCTCATTAAACTTATGATGCGACAGGAGGGAGTTATGGATATCATAATGCTTCAGCAGGATGCCCGAGGTCCGGGTATCTTCCGCCAGCACGAGGTCAACTTCCCTCAAAATACGGACGGCACGGAATGTCATGTCCTCCATATTGCCTACTGGGGTGGGAACGATATACAATATGCCCATAACGGGGACAAATATAATTCAATTTATCAGAATAGACAAAAAAAGCGGTGAAATCTTTGCAATTTTTAAAATGATTTGGTAATTTTGCCAACATTATGACAGAAATTATGATTGGAGAGGCACATCGCCCAGGAAGGATCGAAGTGGTGTGCGGCTCAATGTTCTCAGGCAAGACGGAAGAACTGATCCGCCGCCTACGCCGCGCAAAGTTCGCCCGACAGAAGGTGGAGATATTCAAACCGGCCATCGATGTAAGATATTCCGAAGAGGAGGTCGTCAGCCACGACCAGTCGCATATCCCTTCCACCCCCATCGACTCCTCGGCGAGCATTCTGTTGCTCTCGTCCGACTGCGACGTGGTCGGTATCGACGAGGCACAGTTTTTCGACATGGGTCTTCCCGACGTGTGCAACGAACTGGCCAACCGGGGC
>JAFZCU010000236.1 GCA_017556145.1 Prevotella sp.
GCCATCGGTCAGAAGGCCAGTACCGTTGCTGCGCTCGTCTCGACGCTGCAGGAGCACGGCGCTATGCCTTACACCATCGTGGTGGCTGCCACCGCTGCCGATCCTGCCGCCATGCAGTATTATGCACCGTTCGCAGGTGCCGCCATCGGTGAGTACTTCCGCGACAGAGGTCTGCCCGCACTCGTGGTCTACGACGACCTGTCGAAGCAGGCTGTGGCCTATCGTGAGGTGTCGCTGATCCTGCGTCGTCCCTCAGGACGTGAGGCTTATCCGGGCGATGTGTTCTATCTGCACTCCCGTCTGTTGGAGCGTGCAGCCAAGATGAACGAACAGCAGGAAGTGGCCGAGCAGATGAACGACCTGCCTGAGTGCATGAAGGGCCATGTGAAGGGTGGTGGCTCGCTCACCGCTCTGCCTATCATCGAGACACAGGCTGGCGACGTATCGGCTTATATCCCGACGAACGTGATTTCCATCACCGACGGTCAGATCTTCTTGGAGAGCGACCTCTTCAACCAAGGCTTCCGTCCTGCCATCAACGTGGGTATCTCCGTGAGCCGTGTGGGTGGTTCGGCACAGATCAAGTCGATGAAGAAGGTGGCCGGTACGCTGAAGATCGACCAGGCACAATATCGTGAGCTCGAGGCCTTCTCGAAGTTCTCCAGCGATATGGATGCTGTGACGGCAATGACGCTCGACCGCGGACGTAAGAACAACCAGCTGCTGATTCAGCCGCAGTACAGCCCGATGCCCGTAGGTGAGCAGATTGCCATCCTCTATTGCGGTGTGCACGGACTGATGCGTGATGTGCCTAT
This sequence comes from Prevotella sp., assembly GCA_017556145.1. Lineage (GTDB taxonomy): Bacteria > Bacteroidota > Bacteroidia > Bacteroidales > Bacteroidaceae > Prevotella. The sequence continues at coordinate 816 of JAFZCU010000236.1, forward strand.
CGTGAAGGTGCGCGAGTGCCAGACGGCATTCCTCGACAAACTGCGCAATGCTAATCCAGAGGTGATCGAGACGCTTGCCAGCGGTAAGATCGACGACGAGACGACTGCTAAGATCGAGGCTGTGATGGCAGACATCGCAGGAACCTACAAAGCCTGACGCCTATGCCAAGCCTGAAAGAAATTAAAGGCCGCATCGCCTCCGTCAACTCCACGCGCAAGATCACGTCGGCTATGAAGATGGTGGCCTCCAGCAAGCTGCATCACGCACAGGTGGCAATCCAGAACATGCTGCCTTACGAGGAGCTGCTGGAGCACATCCTCAAGTCGTTCCTTGCTGCCGAGGCCGAGGCTCAGACCGTCTACGACCAGGTGCGCCCTGTGAAAAGGGCCGCGCTGGTGGTCTTCACGTCGAACTCGTCGCTCTGTGGCGGCTTCAATGCCAACACCATCAGGATGATGCTGAATGCTGTCGACGAGTACGACAAGACCATCGGTCGCGAGAATGTCGAGATCTATCCCATCGGCCGCAAGGTCTATGAGAAGGCTAACAAAATGGGCTTGAAGGTACAGGGCGAATTCTCGGCGCTGGCCGACAAACCCAATGTGCAGCAGTGTATCGAGATTGCGATGGAGCTGGGTAAGAAGTTTGCGGAGGGTGAGATCGACAAGGTGGAACTCATCTATCATCACTTCAAGAGCGCTGGATCGCAGGTGCTCACCCGCAAGACCTTCCTGCCCATCGACATTGAGTCGGAGCTGCAGGCTGACCACGAGCGCGACCTGACTTCTGTGATTGCTACGAAGGAGTCGCAGGAGTACTTGAAAAAAAGAGGAGACAGGAGTCTGGAGTCAGGAGATAGGAGTCAGGAGGAGGTGAAGCCGTTGAACGACAACTTCATCGTCGAGCCCGACATGGATACCGTGCTGACGGAGCTCTTACCGAAGATGGCTCACCTGATGCTCTACACGGCTCTGCTCGACTCCAATGCCTCTGAGCATGCCGCCCGTATGGTGGCCATGCAGACCGCTACCGACAATGCCGACGAGCTGCTTCGCGAACTGAACCTCCAGTACAACAAGAGCCGTCAGCAGGCCATTACGAACGAACTGCTCGACATCGTCGGCGGTTCCGTTAACAACTAAGCTGACACCAACACTTTATTGTCAGATGAAATCGGGCTGGCATCCTCGCGATGTCAGTCCTTTTTCAATCCCCGATTGATAAAAGTGGTTAAAGGAGTCGAAATTTCAGGCAAATGTAGAATGTATTTTGCGATAACAAGAAAAACAGATATCTTTGTAGTCATTATTATCAACCAGTATGAAGAAAACTATTTTTACCGTATTGCTCGCCATTGTTACACTGACAATGCAGGCAAAAGACATTGTGTGGGAGCAGCCCACCATTGAGTATGGAACAAGCAACGGCGACGGATTCTTCAATCTGTCGTTAGACGTGACAAAGGTGGAGCTAAAGGCCGACGAGACGGTGGTGTATATCACCGTGAAGCAGCGTTCGGACTTTGAAGGCTACTGGTTCCGGTTTGCGAAAGACACCTATCTGAAGGTGGGCGACCAGCGCTTTACGGTGATTAAGGCCGACGGCATCGAACTCGACAAACAACTCCAGACGGGCAAGGACTTCCAAACCGATGTGGCGTTCCACTTCCCACCACTGCCCAAGGGCACGAAGGTGTTCGACTTCATCGAGGGCGACGGACAAGGGGCCTTCCAGTTTAAGGGCATCAAGCCGGTGGAAGAGCGCTGGAAGCAGATGCTGCCCTCGTATTGGCGCGACGAGCAGGGCGACTGGAAGATTGCCTTCCTGGAGGATTGCGCCATCTACGACTGCCAGTTCTGGACGTATAAGCAGCGCGATATTAACCCCAAGACAGGCGAGGCCCAGATGGTGCTCACCAACGGTGACAAGGAGCTGAAGGTGACCATCGGCAAGAATAAGAATGGTATGCGCGCGATGCAGATTGGCGATCAAAAGGTGAATTACACAATGATCACCAGCCGTTTTCTGGCCGACTACCCCACAAAGGACACGCGCACCGGCTTCGTTGACACCGGCTACAAGGAGGATACCATCACCGTCGTGGGCTGGATTAAGGATATGCCCGAGCATTTAAAAAACCGGAAAACCTTCGAATTCGGTTCCTGGAACATCTTCACCGACAATCAGCAGACCGCCTATGCCGACTTGGACGAACAGGGACGCTTCACAGTGAAGATTCCCGTGATGAACAGTACGGAATTCTTCTGCGACTGGCAGCGCTGCTTTGTGCGCACGATGCTGGAGCCGGGCAAGACCTATTTCCTGCTCTACGACTACAAGGAGGGCCGCCGCTACTTCATGGGTGAGGACTGCCGCCTGCAGAACGAACTCTTCAAGTATCCGCTCGACTGGAAATCGCAGCAAATAGATGAAAAGAATCCGGATTTCGACAAGTATCTGGTTTCAGTCGACAGCCTGATGAAGGCACAGTATGCCTATATCGACGCCCTCTGCCAGGCGCACCCCACGCTCTCTACACGCTTTGAGATATATAGAAAGGGCAATACCCTCTGTCAGCAGGCAGCAGACTTCGGCATGGCACGTTCCGCTCTGCCCCAGCACAAATTCCCCGCTAACGCCAGCCAGTATGCCTACGACACGTTCTGGACGAAGATGGAGGCGCCTTACACACTCCATCGTGAACTAAGCCATTTTCTGCGCTACTATCTTGACGATTGCACCCGCTCGTATCCTTCATCCTACTCGATAAACATGCTGGACCACCTTGACAAAATTGCCTCTAATGATGAGGAACTGGCGCTGCTCACCCGTTGGAAGGAATGGATTTTGGATGCCACAGCAAAGGTTGAGAAAGCCCCCACACCTGAAGAAAAGCAGAAAGTGGCCGAGAAACTGAACACCCAGAATAAAGACATGAATGAGAAGGTGGAGAAGATCCTGAATAACCCGAAGTCCACAAAGGTATTTAACAAATTCGCCCTCACGGCAGAACTGAGAGACCATAGCAAAATGCTCGACTCGCTGAAGGCAGCCCCGCTTGTCAAGGACATTTTCCTGTCGCGGAAGGTCTACAGTCTGGTTGACCATAACCGCACGGCTGTCTTACCTGAAGTTATCGACACGTTAAAACAATATGTGAAGAATCCCGAGTGCATCGCGATGGTGGAGAAGATGAACAATCGCTATCTGGCCATCGAGAACCGTGAGTTCGACAAGCTGGTGCTCAAGTCGTCGGACAACCTTAAGGACCTCTCTGAGGGCGAGGCGCTGCTGAAGAAGATCCTCGAGCCCTATAAAGGCAAGTTCGTGCTGCTCGACATTTGGGGCACGTGGTGCGCCCCTTGCAAGGAGGCCCTCAGCCACTCGACAGAGGAGTACGCGCGACTGAAGGACTACGACATCGTGTTCCTCTATTTGGCTAACAACAGTCCGCAGACAGCGTGGGAGAATGTGATCAAGGAGTATAACGTGAGCGGCGACAATGTGGCCCATTACAACCTGCCTGCTGAGCAGCAGGCTGCCATCGAGCGCCATCTCGACGTGCACTCCTTTCCAACCTACAAACTCTTCAATCGCGACGGCGACCTGCTCGACCTGAACGTGGATGCCCGCGACCTGAACAATCTTATGCAGCTGCTGGAGAAGATGAAATAAACAGCACGCTACAAGAGGTGCTGTTAATCTACGATGAGATAGGTGAGCCTTGAAAATTAAGAGGCTATTATTTCTGAATAATACGCTTCTGTCATACTGAAGATAGCCTCTTATTATAAAATAGGAGGCTATTATTTTTCATACCAGAATTAGTGCCATTCAATGTCAACCAAATCAGTAAATAACCTATAAAAATGGGCAATGGTAACAGGTAACAAGTAACATTTAGTATTTTTGTAAGTTACAATAGAATTATTAATTATGAATAAGAAACTTAAAATCTACATCCTTGCATTCATCCTGGTTCTTCCCCTTTCAATCAAGGACAGCGTGTATTTCTCTTCCATGAGTTGGAGTCCGGCACCCGACAACAACATGGAGTTTGCAGAACTCCCTTCAGACTTCATGACCTGCGACACCCTTCCCGGTGGGGGAACCGTTTCCTACGGACATCCCTATTACACTTACGAACTGAACGTTCACCCATGGTCAAGACCCGATCACAAGGTGCTCCTCTCTACAGCACAAGGCCAGACCTACACGGTGCAAATGCAAAAGATAAAGGTAGGCATTCCAGTCTCGCGGGTGGAATCCGATATCCCGATGTATATCATCGGATCAGGCGCAGTGGTTTCCATCATCGTATTCCTCTGTATATTATATATGGTGATCAAACTCATCATCAAGATCCGCAGGGGAGAGATTTTCGTGACGAAGGTATCCAGATATCTTGAGATTACAGGTATTCTTCTCACCTTCCTTTATCTGTATAATCTGCTCATGTCGTACATCGCGACACAGTATTTCATTTCTCATATCCATCTGGCAGACCATAGCATCGTTTTCAAGAACGAGTGCAACAGCATGTACATCTTCACAGGTCTGGCACTGATGATCATCTCGCAGATCATCCTGATGGGTAAGGATCTGAAGGAAGAACAGGAACTGACAGTTTAATTATTTAAAACCGATAGAATTATGAAAAAGAGACTAAATTTTTTCTGTGTGTTGATGTTGCTCCTGATGGCTTTTGACGTGGTAATGAC
>JAFZCU010000237.1 GCA_017556145.1 Prevotella sp.
AATCTTTGTAATCTGAGCCTCAGAGAGGCGGCAGAACTGGGCAAAAGAGATTTGATTCTCTTTGTGCAGTTGCACCAATGACTCGGTTGAGCCATCGAACGCCTCGCGCTCCTCCTCACGATCAATTTCATGAGTTCGGGGGAGGAGTACATTGTTATAGAGGAGCTCGTAAAGAGCCTTTTGCAAGTATTCTTGTGTCATCTTTTATTGCATCCTTATACTCAGTAGGTCAAGATTAGTGTACTTTACTCTGGCGCAGAGAAAGTACCAAAGAGACATCCACCCCCTACCAAACCACCCCCTATATGGGGTGTCTTAACTGAAAATCGCGGGAAACCGTCGATTTTCAGGATTCTTGCGTCCCGTTGGTAGCAAGCGCCACCCTTCGGGATGTCGAGCGTTGGTATGGCTCGCTAGCATGTGCCCTAACGGGCGAGCCATGAGTTTCTTTCGGCTGGCGCGACGTGTAATAAAGCCTTGTACCTGAAGGCGAGCCATGAGTTTTTATCGGCTGGCGCAGAATTTAACTCAATTCGTTAACCTTATTAGCGTTAAAAGTTAAACTTATTTCCTTTTCCTTTGCTTTTCAAAGAGTTTTGAGTGGCTGCCCAAACGAACAAGGCGTATCTCTTTCCTTTCAGGATCTTTCCAAATGAGGAGGAAGTCATCCTCAATATGACACTCCATACAGTGTTTATATTGTCCTTTCAGAGGATGAGGAAGATATTCAGATGGAACGGAACCTGTGCTTCCAAGATGTTCAAGTACCTTCTGGAGTTCATCAAGTTTGTGTTCATCATACTTCAGAGCCTTCAGGTCCTTCTTGAACTGAGAGGACTGCTTGAGCGTATATTCGAAATGCGATTTTTGTTCCATCTGTTTCAGAGACTATTGACGTACTCTTTGAAATTGGTAATGTCGAGTGTTTCAAGTTCTGCACCGCTTTCGCATTCCTCTATGGCAGCACGGGTCTTTGCATTCGGAACATATTCTGTCTCTGTTTCCTTAGCCTTTGACTTTCGACGAATGGAACGCACAAACTTGATGGTCTGTGTCATCAAATCCTCATCTCCCATGATGTGACTCATTTCATTGAGCAAGGATTTTTCTAATGTTACTGTTGCCATATTCTTATATGTTTATTACAATTTTTTGTTTATTTCAAAACTCTTGGAGTCGCCTCTAAGGTCATGGATCCACTTGTCAGCATCACTCACTCCTGAATCGGTTGCAAAAATAAGGATTTAATTCGATATTTGCAAGAATTATGCCAATAATTTGTTTGTGAGTTATCTCGATTTGACGTTTCAGTTAACCCGATGGATGAATCGAGTTAAGACGGGGGTTGTATTAAACTATGTTAATGAGTGGAAAGATTTTCTGAATCCTTGACATTTGGGGTGACTGCTGCGGTCACGGGCGATATTGTGGATTTGATAACTTTGCCGTGCATTTCCATGTGGGATCTGCATGACTTTTTTTATTCATTAAATTTTTTACATCATGTCAAAAATCAAAGAAAAACTGACAAGCAAGTGCGCCGGGATTATCCTGCGCGAAGCGAGGGTGAAGGGCCGACTGACCATCATCAGTGACGAATGCGGCGTCAACCGCAAGTATTTTAACCGTAAACTGCTGCGTATGCTGAGATTCCACCGAAACGCCTGCAGGCGGTGAGACACCGGGTGGCGGCGAGTCAGGCGGCGGATCTACCGGCGGTGACGGCGGTGACGGTGGCGACGGCGGCGATGATGGCTTCGATAAAGACTAACCCATTAAAAGTATGTTCGAAATGAAAGCGTTTTTGAAAAAATTATTTCAGAAGTTGATCCAAAGGATCGTTAGGATATTTGTATCCGCTGAGGAGGATGCCCCCGTGAGCGATCAGGATCCTGAGCTCGCCGAAGGAACCGAGGCTGCCGAAGGAACCGAGGGCGTCGCGGAGGTCAGATCGAAGAAGGCCATCTGGAAATTCGTCATCCAGACGCTCATCAGTATCCTCACTGCTATTCTGACGGCACTCGGTGCCACCTCGTGCGTAACCCAACTGATGTGAGCCATGCGTACCATCACGCTGATCATTATTCACTGCTCTGCTGTGAGACCATCGCAGCAGAGCGGTGTGAGCGACATCGACAACTGGCACCGCCGGAAGGGATGGAAAGGGTGCGGCTACCACTTTGTGGTCAGGCGCGACGGCTCCGTCGAGACGGGGCGCAGGCTCGAGGAGATTGGAGCCCACTGCGTGGGGCACAACCGACACAGCATCGGGGTCTGTTATGAGGGGGGCCTGAATGCCGAGGGGGTTGCCACCGATACGCGCACGGAGGCGCAGAAGACGGCCATGCTTGGGTTGCTGCAGCGGCTGCACGCCCGCTTCCCCAAGGCCCTCATCGTCGGCCACGATGTCTTCAACCCCGGCAAGCGTTGTCCTTGCTTCAACGCCGCCCACGAATATTCCGCCCTCCAGCCCCCAGGCCCTGCGGGCGAGCCATGAGTTTTTATCGGCTGGCGCAGACTTATTCCTACTCATGCATGTTCTGGGCGTGGCAGGCATCGACGATGGTGACGATGTCACCCTCAAGGGTGTAGGCATAATACCACTTGTCGGTGTTTGCCATGTGATATCCCTTGTCTTTCCACCGGGAAAGCGTTGGTTCGCGTCGCAGAAGTGTTTTCTCTATCTGAAAAATAGAGTCGTAGGCATCATCGACGTTCTGATGCATCAGTTCCTCAGAGTACGTATGCTTGTACTTTTTGGAAACGTTGCGATAGAACGAGACTATCTTTTGGGCACACCGTTTCTTGATAATATGCTTCATACCTTCGCGTACTCCTCCCGAACCGCAGCATGAGTGAGAGCACGAGCTTCCTCGATACTCATCGTCTCAGTATCCTCCAACTCCATCTGCTGAATACGAAGGTCTATCAGCTGCTGTGCCCAAAGGCGGATAGCGGCCGTGGTATTAAGATCCGGACGCATCTCCCGAAGGGTAGCCTCATTCACTTTTATGCTAACTGTACACATATCTTACACTTTTTTCGGTTGCAAAAATAAGGATTTAATTCGATAATTGCAAGAATTATGCCAATAATTTGTTATTTGACTTTGGCTGTATCTTTTGTTGCTGCGTCATAAATTCAGGGTTGGGAGGCGTGGAAGAAGCGGGTGATGAGGGTGGAGAGGGGGTTGTCGAAATTGTCGATGAAGGCATCGAGGAGACGGGTAGAAACACCAGTAGGACGGGGGGATATACCAGTAGGACGGGGCGCAACACCAGAATGAGGACGAGTCGCAACACCAGAATGAGGACGGGCGGTTACACCGGTATGAGGAGGGATGCCGTCATTAGCGAGGGGGGCCTGAGGAAGGACGTCGTAGTCGGCGATGGCGGCGGGGATGAGGGTGGAGGAACCTTGCCTCAACGTAATTTCATCACCTGTAGAGCGGATGCGGAGGGTGCAGTCGCCCTCGATGCACATGGAGATGACGAAGCTGTCGTATTTGCGGAGGTCGCGGTGGAAGGGACGCGAGATCTCGGTCACGCGGACATCGAAATAGGGGGTGTCGATAATCTGGACGGCGCGATTGGAGGTGTCGGCATACTGTGTGCGGTAGTTGGGTTCGACGTGGAAGTTGAGGGCCTGGGCTGCCAGGGCGGTATGGAGCTCGCGGGGCTTGCCGTCCATGCCGGGGCGGTTGTAGTCGAAGATGCGGTAGGTGATGTCGGAGGACTGCTGGACTTCTGCGAGCAGGATGCCGCCACAGATGGCGTGGACGCGGCCAGCGGGGAGGTAGAACACGTCGCCTGCCTTAACCTGGTGGTCGGCGAGGACCTCGGTGATGCTGCCGTCCTCTACGCGCTTCTGGTACTCGTAGGGGGTGATGTTCTGCTTGAAGCCGGCATAGAGGTGGGCGCCTGGGTCAGCCTTGATGATGTACCACATCTCGGACTTGCCCATCTTGCCGTGGAGGCGCTGCGCCAGGGCATCGTTGGGGTGGACCTGTATGCTGAGGTCTTTTTCTGCATCAATGAATTTGACTAATAAAGGCAGTTGGCCGTGGAATCTTTCGTTGACGGCCTTGCCGAGGATTTCCTCGGGGTGGTCGTTGATCACGGAAATGAGGTCGCGGCCTTTCCAACTGCCGTTGGAGATGATGCTGGGGCTGGAGGGGACGGCACTGACTTCCCAGCTTTCGCCGATTGGATCGGAGGAGGGCTCCAGACCTTTGTAAGGCCGGAGCTGGTGGCCGCCCCAGATCACGGGGTGGAGGTTTGGTTCAAACAATAATGGGTAAAACATGCTGTTTTAAAGCTTTTATATGTACTTTACTCTGGCGCAGAGAAAGTACCAAAGAGACATCCACCTATCCCAAACCCTTCCCTATATGGAAGGGCTTAACTGAAAATCGCGGAAAACCGACGATTTTCAGGGGTTTGGTATGGCTCGCAAGCCTGTGCCCTAACGGGCGAGCCATGAGTTTCTTTCGGCTGGCGCGACGTGTAATAAATGCCCTGAAGATGCGCAAAGAAGCCTGGACACTAAAAGGCGAGCCATGAGTTTCTTTCGGCTGGCGCGACGTGTAATAAATTATATCCCAAGGTGATGGTGTAATCGATTGATTATCAGCACGTTGGTTATTATACAGAGCAGTATATAAGGGCGAAAAGGGGGGTGATGAAAATCGATTTTCCCTATTCGAAGGCAAAGTTACGAAAAAAAAACGAAACGACAAAATAAAAACAAGTTTTTATTCTGTCATGGAGCACAAAGCGATAAAAACATGAAGGTCGTCAGGCGAAGGGGGGCTAGACATAAATGCAGCGGGCTTACACATTATATTATATATAGAGGGGCGAAAAAGCTCAAATAAATTTGGCTTTTCGTTCGTTTTTGCGTAACATTAGCAAAGCTGAAGTTACTTAGCACTCAGAAAAGTCCTAATAAATTTGGCTTTTCGTTCGTTTTTGCGTAACATTGACTATGTCGAAATTACTAAGCACTCAGAAAAGTCCTAATAAATTTGGTTTTTCGTTCGTTTTTAAGTAATTTTGTAGCGCAAATGGAGAAAGTGATTTTGGGGATTGACCCGGGGACGAACCTGATGGGCTATGGGCTGCTGAAGGTGAGCGATGGCAAGGCGCAGATGATGACGATGGGCGTTATCGACCTGCGCAAGTTTGCCGACGCCTACCTGAAACTCGGCCATATCTTCGAGCGCGTGACGGGGATCATCGACGGCTACCTGCCCGACGAGATGGCCATCGAGGCCCCTTTCTTCGGCAAGAACGTGCAGTCGATGCTGAAACTCGGTCGCGCCCAGGGTACCGCCATCGCAGCCGCCATCCACCACGGGGTGCCCATCCACGAATATGCGCCCATGAAGATCAAGATGGCCCTGACCGGCAATGGCGGGGCATCGAAGGAACAGGTGGCGGGGATGCTGCAGCGTCTGCTGAAAATTCCTGACGAGGAGATGTCGAAGTTTATGGATGCGACGGATGCCCTCGCTGCCGCCTACTGCCACTACCTGCAGATGGGACGGCCAGAGAGTGAGGTGAAGTATCGGGGGTGGAAGGACTTCGTGAACAAGAACAAAGAGAAGGTCGCAAGAAGGAGAGAAGGAGAACTCGGCTCTGCCGCTTGCTACCGAAGGGACGCAAGAAGGAGAGAAGGAGAGAAGGAGAAGGATGAAGACGATTGAGATGATAGAGGCGAGGGCGAGGAAGCCCGAGTGGTCGATGGCAGAACCCGTGAACTTCACCCTCGACGCGGGTGAGCATATTGCCATCGTCGGTCGTAACGGGGCAGGCAAGTCGATGTTTGTCGACATGCTCACTGGTCGGCATCCTGCCTTCCCGGGGATGGTGAGATACTGCTTCGACGAGCCCTATAACAACCTGAAACACATCACTTTCCGGGATACCTACGGGGGCGACAACGACCGCACGTATTTCCTGCAGCAACGCTGGAATCAGATGGAGATCGATGAAGAGACGCCTACTGTGGGCGAGAAACTCGAGGAGGCTTTTTTGATGGCAAACTCTGAAGACTCTGAGAACTCTGAGAACGCTGATAGCGGCAGGCGCTCTGACCGACGGGCACTACAGCATCATATCTACGACATTCTCGGTCTTTGGCCATTGCTGGATAAGTATATCATCCTGCTCTCAAGCGGCGAACTAAGGAAATATAAGTTGGCTGCCAATCTGTTTTCCAACCCGAAGGTGCTGATCATCGAGAACCCTTTCATCGGACTGGATGCGGAAACGCGGGACCAGGTGAAAGCGTTGCTCAAGGCGCTGGCAGAGGAGCAGGGGGTGCAGATGATACTGGTGCTGGCGAAAAGCGACGAAGTGCCGGAATTCGTAACGCATATCGTAGAGGTGAGGGAGATGAAGGTCTTGCCGAAGGTCGCAAAGGTTTTGCCGAAGGTCGCACACAGGGGACAGACCCCCTGTAATACGCTGCGCTGCTCACAGATGGGTCAGTCCCCATGTGCGACTGACGCGACGGAAGCACAGGGGGACGAAGCACACGGGGACTGTCCCAGCTGTGAGGAAGGAGCGCCAGCGACTGGATTACAGGGGGACTGTCCCCTGCGTGCGGAGGTAATCCGGTTCAACAAGGTGACGATAAGGTATGGCGAGCGGACGATATTGAAGGATCTGGACTGGGTGGTGATGAGGGGGGAGCACTGGGCGCTGTCGGGCCAGAACGGCTCGGGGAAGTCGACGCTGCTCTCGCTGGTCTGCGCAGACAATCCCCAGCGCTATGCCTGCGACATCTCACTGTTCGGTCACAAGCGCGGCTCTGGCGAAAGCATCTGGGACATCAAGAAGCGCATCGGCTACATCTCGCCCGAGATGCACCGCAGCTACAAACAGAACATCCCGGCGCTGCAGATCGTGGCGAGCGGCCTGAAAGATACCATCGGCCTCTACTCCACCCCGACGCCAGCGGAAAAAGACCAATGTATCAGATGGATGAACATATTCGGCATCGGACACCTGGCTGACCGCAGGTTCCTCGAAATGTCGAGCGGGGAACAGCGACTGGTGCTGTTGGCACGGGCGTTTGTGAAAAGTCCTGAGCTGCTGATTCTCGACGAACCGCTACACGGACTGGACCTCTGCAACCGCGACCTGGTGAAGGGGATTGTGGACCGGTATATGTCTGAGAATCCTGACCGCACGCTCATCTATGTCACGCATTATGAAAACGAGTTGCCGAACTGCATTGAACACTCAATCTTTTTGAAAAGGAGTTGAGGAGAGAAGGAGTAAGGAGTTGAGGATTTTTATTTGTCTTCTAAAAGGGCTGCGGTGCGGACGCGAGAAAGGGTCTCGGGCGTCATCTGCAAGTAGCTGGCGATATAGACCAGCGGGGCGCGGAGCACCAGTTGCGGCTGACGCTTGATGAGTTTATGATAGCGGTCCTGCGCACTCTCGAAACGCAGCATGTCGGCATGCACCTGCGACAGGATGAGCGACTCCTCGAGAATCTTACGATAAAGAATCTGGATGTTGACGCTCTTCATGGCCACCGCCTCGAGTTCGAGTTTGGGAATCGCTATGAGGACCGACGGTTCGATGGTCTTGATCTGCAGATGGGTAGGCTGTTCCAGGAACAGGCTCTCGATGCACATCACGATATTGTTCTCGGTAGCCATATACTCGGTCAGCTCCTTCCCATTCTTATAATAGAACTGGCGCACCAGGCCCTTCACCACCCAATAGATGTTGGTACAGGTCTCTCCTTCGCGGAGAATCATCTCGTTCTTCGCATATTTCACCGGCAGGAGTATGCTTTCCAGCAAATCGAGCTCCTCGTGTGTCATTGTACTGTAGCGACGGGCCAGCTCACGGGCAACGTCTCTCGAAGTAATACTAACAGTAGCCATAGGTCTTTAAAAATATTAATATGTTATTAGTCAAGTTTCAACACTGCGAGGAAGGCCTTCTGAGGCACTTCCACATTTCCAATCTGCTTCATGCGCTTCTTACCGCGCTTCTGTTTCTCTAAGAGCTTACGCTTACGCGTGACGTCACCACCATAGCACTTTGCCGTGACATCCTTACGCACCTGCTTCACCGTCTCGCGGGCGATAATCTTCGCACCGATGGCCGCCTGAATGGCAATATCGAACTGCTGGCGCGGGATGAGCTCCTTGAGCTTCTCGCACATGCGCCGGCCAAAGGTGACGGCATTGTCCTGATGCGTGAGTGTGGAGAGGGCATCCACCGGCTCGCCATTGAGCAGGATATCGAGTTTCGCCAGTTTCGAAGGCCGGAAGCCATCGATGTGATAGTCGAACGAGGCATAGCCCTTGGAGATGGACTTCAGCTTGTCGTAGAAATCGATCACAATCTCCCCCAACGGCAGCATAAAGTGAATCTCCACGCGATTACCGCTAACATACTGCTGGTCAATCAGTTCACCCCGCTTGTCAAGACAGAGTTTCATGATCGGACCGATGTAGTCGGCAGCTGTGATGATGGACGCCCGGATATAAGGTTCCTCGATGTGGTCGATGAGCGTCAGGTCGGGCAGTCCGGAGGGGTTGTGCACCTCCTTCACCTCCCCCTGCTTGGTGTAGCAGACATAGCTCACATTAGGCACGGTGGTGATGACATCCATGTCGAACTCACGGTCGAGGCGCTCCTGGATAATCTCCATGTGGAGCAGACCGAGGAAGCCACACCGGAAGCCGAAGCCAAGGGCGACGGAGCTCTCTGGTGTAAAGGTGAGCGAGGCATCGTTGAGCTGCAGTTTCTCGAGCGACGCACGCAGGTTCTCGTAGTCGGTGGGATCGATGGGATAGACACCGGCGAACACCATGGGCTTCACCTCCTGGAAGCCCTCGATGGCCTTGTCGCAGGGCTTTGCCACATGGGTGATGGTATCGCCCACCTTCACCTCCCTGGAATTCTTGATTCCCGAGATGATGTAGCCCACATCGCCCGTGCGCAGCTCCTTGCGCGGAATCATGTCCATCTTCAGCACTCCGATCTCATCGGCATCGTATTCCATCCCGGTATTGAAGAACTTCACCAGGTCGCCCTGACGGATGACCCCGTTGACAATCTTGAAATAGGCGATGATGCCCCGGAACGAATTGAACACCGAGTCGAAGATGAGCGCCTGCAAGGGAGCCTCCTCATCGCCTACGGGATGAGGGATGCGCTCGACGATGGCATCCAGCACCTGCTCAATCCCCTCGCCCGTCTTGCCGGAGGCGCGGAGGATCTCAGAGCGGTCGCAACCAATCAGGTCGACAATCTCATCCTCTACCTCGTCGGGCATGGCGGAAGGCATGTCGATCTTGTTGATGACGGGGATGATCTCGAGGTTATGGTCGATGGCCATGTAGAGGTTGGAGATGGTCTGCGCCTGCACGCCCTGTGTGGCATCGACCACCAGCAACGCCCCTTCGCAGGCGGCGATGGAACGCGACACCTCGTAGGAGAAGTCGACATGTCCCGGCGTATCGATCAGATTGAGGATGTATTTTTCGCCATTGTGCATATACTCCATTTGGATGGCGTGGCTCTTGATGGTGATGCCACGCTCTCGCTCCAGGTCCATGTCGTCGAGCATCTGCCCTTCAGTGACCTGGATGGTCTTGGTAAATTCGAGCATGCGGTCAGCCAGCGTCGACTTTCCGTGGTCTATATGTGCAATGATACAGAAATTTCTGATATGATTCATTAATGTACGTGTAGTTTGAGATGCAAAGATACAAAAATTCTGTTGTTTCACCAATATTTTTGCTTTTTTTTGTATCTTTGCACCGAAAAATTACATTCGTTATGAAAAAAGTAATACTATTTGTGTTGGCAGCCCTCACATTGGGTGCCTGTCAGGAATCGCTGGAAGACAGATGTGCCAGGGAGTGTCTGGAGTTTACGAAGCGGAAGTGCCCCTCGGCTGTGGCAGAGAACATGGTGATCGACAGTATGACCTTCGTCCGGGCAACGCATACCATTCAACATTATTATAAGCTGACCGGCGTTGCCGACCGTGCCGACGGGTTTCAGAAAGACCAGGCGAAGGAATTGCTGAAAGGTGCCCTGAAGAACACCACGCAGGTGATGGCGTATAAGGAGGCGGGGTATCAGTTCAGGTATATCTATTATTCGGAGAAGAATCCGCAGACAATCTATCTCGATATTCTCCTCACAGAAAAAGACTATCAATAAGAAGGAAGCCCCGCCTGCCGGCGGGGCTTCCTTCTATTTTACTCGGGTTGCATGTTCGTGTAAACCGTCTGGACATCGTCGAAGTCCTCGAGTTTCTCCACCATCTTGTCGATGGTCTCACGCTGTTCGGGTGTGACCTCCTTCATGTCATTGGGGATGCGTGTGAACTCAGCCCCCGTCACCTCGAACCCATTCTCCTCGAGGTGCTTCTGAATGGCCCCGAATGAAGAGGGATCGCCATAGATGGTGATGCTGTTCTCCTCCTCGTCCTCGTCGAACTCATCCTCCACGCCATAGTCGATCAGGTCGAGGATCATCTCGTCCATATCCAGACCGTCCTTCTTCTTGAAGGTGAACACTGCCTTGTGGTCGAACAGGAAGCTCAGCGAGCCCTGTGTACCCAGGTTACCATTGAACTTGTTGAAGACCGAACGCACGTCACCCACGGTACGGGTGGTGTTGTCGGTCAGTGTCTCCACGAAGATGGCGATGCCGTGAGGGCCGTATCCCTCGTAGGTCACTTCCTTGTAGTCGCTCTGGTCCTTACCCATCGCGTTCTTGATGGCACGCTCGATGTTGTCCTTCGGCATGTTCTCACGCTTGGCATTGGCGATGATGGCACGCAGCGTAGGGTTGTTCTCTGGCTCTGGACCGCCTGCCTTCACAGCAATGGCGATCTGCTTACCGATCTTTGTGAATGTCTTGGCCATGTGGCCCCATCTCTTCAGCTTCGTAGCTTTACGATATTCAAATGCTCTTCCCATAATTGATATTTTATTTTTTACCTTTTTAATTTTATCTCAGTTCCGCGTTGAGCTGTTTCTTGAGGTTAGCGATGAGCTTAGCCATAATCGCTTCGATCTGCTTGTCACCCATGGTTTTCTCGTCGTCCTGGAGGATGAAGTTGACGGCGTAGGACTTCTTGCCGGCAGGGAGCTTGTCACCCTCGTAGACATCGAAGAGCTCCACCTTCTTGAGGAGTTTCTTCTCTGTCTGACGGGCAATCTGCTCGATCTGGGCGAACTCAACGCCATTATCCACCAGCAGCGCCAGGTCACGGCTCACAGCTGGGAACTTCGGCACCTCGGAATAGAGCACCTCATTCTTCCTGACCACCTTCATCAGCGCCGTCCAATCCAGTTCCGCATAGTAGACGGGATGGTCGAGACCGAACTGCTTGAGGAGTTTCTTGGTGATGATACCCATCTCGACGAGTGTCTTGCCACCCCGGTTCTCGATGGTCATGCCTGCCGAGAAGATGTCGTTCTCCGACTTCTTGCGAACCAGCATACCCGGCTTCACGCCAATACGACGGAGGATGTTTTCCACGTAGGCGCTCAGCTCATAATAGGTGGCGTCCTCGTCCTGGTGCGCCCAGGAGCCCTCGACGCGCTTGCCAGTGACCCAAAGTGCTGCATGATAGGATTCCTTGTAGGCCTGCATCGGGTCATCGTCGTTCTGCTTCTCAGGTGAGAAGAAATAAACGTTTCCGAACTCGAAGAAGCGCAGGTTGCCGCGCTTGCGGTTCACGTTGTGCTGGATGCTCTCCAGACCGCCAAAGAGGAGGGTCTGGCGCATGACGTTGAGATCGGTGGAGAGGGGGTTCATGATGCGGACGAGGGTAGATTTCTCTGAAGACTCAGAATACTCAGAGTTTTCAGAGTTTTCAGAGTTTTCAGACTGATAATAGGCGGCCTTCGTCAACGAGTTGTTGAGGATTTCGTTGAAGCCCTCACCGACGAGCTGCTCGCTCACGAGGTTGGCGAGCTTGTGCTTCTGGTCCTCATCGCCCTTGATGACGAGGGAGCCCTTCAGCTGCGTGGGAATCTCCACATTATTATAGCCGTAGATGCGCAGGATATCCTCGACCACATCGCAAGGACGCTGCACGTCGACACGATAGGCAGGAATCTCGAGCGTCAAGCCCTCAGATGACTCATTGAGCACCTTCATCTCCAGGCTCTCGCAGATGGCCTTGATGGTGTCTACAGGGATCTCCTTGCCGACGAGGCTGTGTACATACTGATAGCTGAGCTCTACCACCGCATTCTTAATGGGTTCGGGATAGATATCGCAGACCTCCATCGACACCTTGCCGCCAGCCAGTTCCTGACAGAGGATGGCCGCCTGCTTCAGGGCATAGATGGTGCCATTGGGATCGACGCCACGCTCGAAGCGGAACGAGGAGTCCGTGCTCAGGCCATGACGACGCGCCGACTTACGGATCCAGGTGGGATGGAAATAGGCACTCTCGAGCACCACGTTACGCGTGGTCTCATAGGTACCGCTCCCCTTTCCGCCAAACACACCGGCGATACACATGGGATCCTCGGCATTGCAGATGGCCAGGTCGCGGTCGGAGAGTTTGTGCTCCTCGCCGTCGAGTGTCTGGAAAGGTGTACCCTCAGGCATGGTCTTCACCACAATCTTGTGACCTTTCACCATGTCTGCATCAAACGTGTGCAGAGGTTGACCATAAGCCATCATGATGTAATTGGTGATATCGACGATGTTGTTGATCGGACGCAGGCCAATGGTGGTGAGTTTGTTCTTCAGCCAGTCGGGTGATTCCTTCACCTCGCAGTCAGTGACTGACACACAAGCATAGCGCTTGCAGGCCTCCTGATTCTCAATCGTCACCTCGATGGGCAGGTCGTGGTTCTCCACCTTGAACTTTGCGCAGTCAGGGCGGTGCATCTGCGTCTCATAGCCATTGCGCTTGAGCCAGGCATAGAGGTCGCGCGCCACACCCCAGTGTGACAGACCATCGGCACGGTTGGCGGTGATATCCACCTCGATGAGCCAGTCGCTCTCTAAATGATAATACTCCGCAGCAGGTGTGCCCACCACTGCATCCTCCGGCAGGACGATGATGCCATCGTGGGAGGTACCCACGCCAATCTCATCCTCGGCACAGATCATGCCGTTCGACTCCACGCCACGCAGCTTCGACTTCTTGATGACAAACTCCTGATCGCCGTCGTAGAGCACACAACCAAGATCCGCCACGATCACCTTCTGACCAGCTGCCACGTTGGGTGCGCCACACACAATCTGCGAGGGCTCGCCCTTGCCTAAGTCTACCGTTGTCACATGCAGGTGGTCGCTATTGGGATGGGCCTCACACGTGAGCACCTTACCCACGTAGAGACCCTTCAGTCCACCTTTGATACTCTGTACTTCTTCCAATGCGTCGACTTCGAGACCTGTCGATGTCAGGGCATCACACACCTGCTGTGCCGTGAGGTCGAAATCAACGTATTCCTTCAACCATTTGTAGGAAATATTCATTATACCGATTCTTTAGTAATTACTAACTGTGAAATTTCAGCGTGCAAAGGTACTAAAAAATCGGTATATACACAAAGATTTTGTGAAAAAATCATTCAATGCACTTCATAATGAAGTCAACAGCCCCATTTACACCGAATTTCCGCACGTCGATTGAGATGTCATAATTGCGTGCATCCGTCCAGTCCTTGCCTGTAAACGTCTTGGTGTAGAGTTCACGGCTGTAGTCATTGTCGACCACCATCGCCGCAGCATCCGAGAGACTCAGGTCGTACTTCTCCGCGATGCGTCGTTTGCGACAGTCCTCTGAGGAATGGATGAAGATCTTCAGTGCGTTGGGATGTTCGGCAAAGATGTGGAAGCCACACCGTCCGATGAGCACACACGACTCCCTTGAGGCGATAGAGCGGATGGCCTCTGCCTGCGCCTCAAAGAGCTCATGCGACGTGCGGTCGTGCTCCAGGCCATTATACTCCGCCCTGCTCATGTAGGTACGGTAGAAACTGGTGAAGTCGTCACGCCATAGCGGATTGCGTGCCTCGAGTTTCTCGACGGCCTCCTCGACCACGTTCATGCGCTTTGCCACCTCATTCAACACCTGTTTGTCAATCAGTTTTACCCCCAGCCTACGCGCCAGCTCGACACCAATCTCATGGCCGCCGGTTCCGAACATTCGGCTGATGGTGATGATAAATTGTTCCTGTCTGTTCATAGTGCCACGTATTTTTAGTTAGTTCATATTTTATGGCACAAAGTTAAGAATAAAATTTGGAAAAAACAAATTTTTTAAGTGTTTTTTTTAGAGATGATTTGTTATATAGGCGGCGGCCATTTCTGCGCAGCGTTCGCCATCGACGCCAGCTGAGACGATGCCCCCCGCATAACCGGCCCCCTCGCCACAGGGGAAAAGGCCCTGGACACGCACATGCTGGAGGGTCTCATGATCCCTGAGAATACGTACCGGACTGCTCGTACGCGTCTCTACCGCGATGAGCACTGCTTCGTTGGTTAGGAAGCCATGGGCATTGCGCCCGAAAGTCTTGAAACCTTCCTGCAGACGCTTGGTAATCATTGGCGGCATCCAGAAGTGTAAAGGACTGGATATCAGGCCCGGGGCATAGGATGACTTGGGCAGATCGTAGCTCAGACGGCCATTGACGAAGTCAGCCATCCGCTGGGCAGGAGCTGTCTGTTGCCTATTGCCTTGCTGCCAGCAGAGTTTTTCGAGTTCTTCTTGAAAGCGAAGAACTCGCAAAGGTAAACAATAACCATTAACCAATAACCGTTCGTCCTCGATGTCTTCAGGGCGGAGCTCTACGACCATACCAGAATTCGACCACTGCGTGCCGCGACTGGCTGGACTCATGCCATTAACCACAATCTGTTGCCTGTCGGTCGCAGCAGGAATGACGAAGCCACCGGGACACATGCAGAAAGAGTAGACACCACGACCCTCCACCTGTGTCACCATCGCATACTCCGCAGCAGGGAGATACTTGCCCCTGCCCTGCTTGTTATGATACTGGATCTGATCGATCAGCTGCGAGGGATGCTCTAAGCGCACACCTACGGCAATGCCCTTCGCCTCCATCTCAATCTTTGCTTCAGCCAGATATCTGTAAACATCTCTGGCAGAGTGACCTGTGGCCAAAATCACAGGACCACGGAATTCCAATTGATAATTGATAATTGATAATGGATAATTATTGGCTACCGCCTCTACGCCAACGACTCTGCCCGTCAAACAATTATCCATTGTCAATTGTCCATTATCAATTATCAATCGCGTCATTCGCGTTTGAAAGTGCACTTCGCCACCACAGTTGATGATGGTGTTGCGCATGGCCTCGATGACCTTCGGGAGGCGGTCGGTACCAATATGCGGATGCGCATCAGCGAGGATGGCCGTTGATGCCCCATGCTGACAGAAGACATTCAGGATCTTGTCTGTATTACCCCGTTTCTTCGAGCGTGTGTAGAGCTTGCCGTCGGAATAGGCACCTGCCCCACCCTCGCCAAAACAATAGTTGCTCTCGGGGTCCACCTGCTGCGTCTTGGTGATCGCAGCCAGGTCCTTTTTCCTTTCATGCACGTTCTTACCCCGTTCGAGTACGATGGGTCGCAAGCCCAATTCTATGAGCCTCAGCGCCGCAAAGAGCCCACCAGGTCCAGCCCCCACCACAATCACCTGCGGTTTCCCCTCTACATTGGGATATTCCGTCCGGATGTATTCATCGTCGTGGGGCTGTTCGTTGATATACACCCGCACCTTCAGATTCACGAAGATCTGTCGCTGTCGGGCATCAATGCTCCGCTTCAGGATGCGCACCCCGAAGATGGTTCTCACGTCGAAGCCATACTCATCTGCCAGCCAGGCCTTCAACCTGTCTTCCTGTGCTGCGACCTCAGGCACTACGCGTATCTGATATTCATTTGTCATACAACCCCTTTAATAAACTCGGGGACCGAAGATGGCCGTGCCGATGCGAACCATCGTGGAACGCGTCTGACAAGCTATCTGATAATCATCGCTCATGCCCCAGGAACGCTCACAGAAGGCGTCATCGTCGGGGAAATAGCGTGCCTTCACCTCATCAAAGAAATCGGCAGCCGTCTGCATCTCCCGACGAATCTGCGCCTGGTCGTCGACGAACGATGCCATCATCATCAGACCACAGATCCGGACATGCGACATCTCCCGCCACTCCCCCTGTTCGAGCAGTTCACGACAGGCCTCAAGCGTCAGGCCGTATTTGGTCGATTCCTCGGCAATATGCAGTTCAAGTAATACTTTCACCACACGTCCGCATTTCTCAGCCTGCTTATTGATCTCACGCAGGAGCTTCAGCGAGTCCACCGCCTCGATCATCGTCACGTAAGGTGCGATATACTTCACCTTGTTGGTCTGCAGATGACCGATGAAATGCCACTCGATATCCGCCGGCAGCGACGCATGTTTCTGTCGCAGCTCCTGCTCGTGGCTCTCACCGAAGATACGCTGTCCCTCGGCATAGGCCGCCTCGATATACTCATTGGGATGATACTTGCTAATGGCCACCAGGCGTACCCCCTGTGGCAACTGGCTCAGCACCTCACGAAGATGACCTTTTACATCATACATGGCCTTACTGGTGCTCATAGACATCCATGAGGAGCGTCTCAGAAACGGTGGCGATGATATAGTCGACCATCGTACCACCCATCACCTCCTCGATATGCTTCACAGCCCCATTGAAGGAGCCCGCCTGCACCAGGTAGTTGATGGCAGTAGTCTTCTCCTTGGCTGTCTTCTCGTCGATGGTGACGAATTTGAGCTTTGCCTTGTACCATTTGTCGGCACTGTCGCTATCGGCAAAGAAAATCTCCTTGTAGGAGGCCTTCTTGATGTCGACCACATCAAACTGTCCGCTGATGAAATGCGACATCTCCTCGATGATGCGTTTTTCTGCCTCGGAGAAGCTCAACGCATCGACGACATAGTTTTCTGTCACTCGTTTCTGCAAGCCGTCTTCCATCACTTTCTCATAACGGATCTTGCACTCAAACCAATCTGCTGTTCTTGATCTCATAAAAAACAATAAACATTAACCAATAACCAATAACCGTTATACAATAACCAATAACCGTTAACCAATAACCGTTAGTCCTTGCTGCCTTGCTGGTAGCCGTAGTTGGGTTTTTCGCCCAGCTCGACTTTCTTACGCTCTGTGATCTGTTCGATGATCTCAGAGGCAATGCGCTGACTCTTCTCTGCAGGCAGCGACGAATGCTCGCCCAACTCTATCTGTTTCTGGACCAGTTCCTGCATCGCCTTGCCACTGGCATCCTCAAACGACTTCTGCCCACTCGACATGCTCCGTTTGTTATAGACCCCAGAGAGGATGCGGTCCGCCTCCTTGGCGAACTGCTTGCGGAAGATCGCCTCGCCCTTGGCCTCGAACTCACGCATCTTACGCTCGTCGATTTTGTCGGAATCCTTCATCTGGTAGTCCTTGATCGCCTTAGCGATGGTGGCTGAATCAGCCGCAGCACCCAGTTCTGTGGAGGGGTCGAAGCCCTCGTCAAGCAGTTCTTCGCTGATAGGCTCCTCTACAGGTTTGACAAACTCCACCATCTCGGTATCCGGGGTGAGGGCGAAGAACAGGCCCACCAGGATCAGTGCGATGGCCACGGCACCCAAGGTCATGACCGCAGACTTGAACGTCGCCTTCCGTTGGGAGAGTGCCTTAGAGAGGTCGGCTACAGAGGCATAACGGGCCTCAGGATCATCAGAAGTAGCCTTCTTGATGACAGATTTCAGATAGAAGGGCATGCCTGAGGAAGCATTGAGGTATTCGATGAACTTCGCGATGCCATAGACGTCGCTACGGTCGGTAGGTGCCTCCCCCCGCAGCACTTCCGGGGCGATGTATTCCTCGATGCCCTCGTAGAGTGTCTCATTGGCCCCCAGCCGGTGGAAGGGCGAGCCGTGCAGCAGCAGGCGCACACTGTTGTCATTCCTGCGCACGAAGACATTCGACGGTGCGAAACACACCTGCTGGACGCCCTTCTCGTTGAGGGCGATGGTCAGTTGCAGCAGGTCCTTGATGGTGTTCTCGAGGAAATCCTTCTGCGCCACTACCGAGGGCGTCTCGTTGAGCAGCTGTCCCATGGTGAGATAGTGGCCAGGTTCGACAGCGATGGCGTAGATACCATCAGTCCCCTCTTCAGCATTGGGCGTGAAGTGGAGCTGGTGTCTATCGCCCAGCTGCGCCGTCACCTCGCAGTCCTTCTTCAGGCATTCCGCGAAGAGGATGTTGTCGGAGAGTTCATCGAGGAACTCCACGAAGTTGCTGTACTTGCCGTCGATCTGGCGCTTGTGGAAATAGCCGAAGGGCATTTTCACCTTATTTGACTTCCGTACGTCACGGGTTTCTACAAGTTCTTCGTAATTCATATCCACACATGTTTTGACGTGCAAAAGTACACAATAAAATCGAAATAAGTGACAATCTGATAAAAAAAACAATATGTAATGGCGTTTTTTTTCGTTTCATTCTTCATTTTTCATTTTTCTTTGTACCTTTGCACCGTTTTATAAAAATACAGACAAGATGCCAGAGATATCCGTACGCGGTCTGGAGATGCCGGAGTCACCTATCAGGAAGCTCGCTCCGCTCGCTGCCGCCGCCAAGAAAAGAGGTACGAAGGTGTACCACCTGAACATTGGTCAGCCCGATCTGCCAACGCCCCAGGTCGCCCTCGACGCCCTGAAGACCATCGACCGTAACATCCTCGAGTATTCTCCCTCGCAGGGCTACCTGAGCTATCGCGAGAAGCTGGTGGACTATTACGCGAAATACGACATCCGTGTGACTGCTGATGACATCATCATCACGTCGGGTGGCTCAGAGGCGGTGCTCTTTGCCTTCCTCTCCTGTCTGAACCCTGGCGACGAGATCATTGTGCCAGAGCCCGCCTACGCCAACTACATGGCCTTTGCCATCTCAGCAGGTGCCAAGATCCGCACCATCGCCACCACCATCGAGGAGGGATTCTCACTGCCGAAGGTGGAGAAGTTCGAGGAGCTCATCAACGAGCGTACGCGAGCCATCATGATCTGCAACCCCAACAACCCCACCGGCTACCTGTATACCCGTCGGGAGATGAATCAGATCCGCGACCTGGTGAAGAAGTACGACCTGTATCTCTTCTCCGACGAGGTGTATCGCGAGTATATCTATACCGGCTCCCCCTATATCTCCGCCTGCCATCTGGAGGGCATCCAGCAAAATGTGATTCTCATCGACTCCGTGTCGAAGCGCTATTCCGAGTGTGGTATCCGTATAGGTGCCCTTATCACGAAGAATGCCGAGGTGAGAAAGGCTGTGATGAAATTCTGTCAGGCCCGTCTCTCGCCCCCTCTCATCGGCCAGATTGTGGCAGAGGCGTCGTTAGAGACCCCAGAAGACTATCTGCGCGATGTCTACGACGAATATGTGGAGCGTCGTAAGTGCCTCATCGACGGTCTGAACCGCATTCCCGGTGTGTATTCCCCCATCCCCATGGGTGCCTTCTATACGGTTGCCAAGCTGCCTGTGGACGATGCTGAGAAATTCTGCCGCTGGTGTCTTGGTGAGTTCAACTACGAAGGTGAGACGGTGATGATGGCGCCTGCCGCAGGTTTCTACACGACCCCTGGTGCCGGCATCAATCAGGTGCGTATCGCCTATGTCTTGAAGAAGAAAGACCTTGAGCGCGCTTTGTTCATTTTACGCAAGGCCCTCGAAGCCTACCCCGGCAGGGTGGATGAAGAATGAATCTCCCGTTCTTTATAGCCAAGCGAATCTATAGCGATCAGGGCGACAAGCGAAAGGTGAGTCGTCCCGCCATCCGTATTGCCACCATCGGTGTTGCCATCGGACTGGCGGTGATGATAGTGACCGTCAGTGTGGTGCTTGGCTTCAAGCACAGCATCCGCGACAAGGTGGTGGGGTTCGGCAGTCATATCCAGGTGCAGAACATGCTCACCTTCCTCAGTACCGACTCCTACCCTATCTGCATCGACGACAGCGTCATGCAGAGCTATGCGCAGATAGACGGTGTGAAGCACGTGGAGCGCTATGCCTATTCGCAGGGTATCCTGAAGACCGATGACGACTTCTTAGGCGTGGTCTTCAAGGGCGTAGGTCCCGAGTACGACCTGACCTTCCTGCGCCAGCACCTGACAGCGGGTGAGATGCCCGTGTTCAGCGACACCGCCAGCACCAACAAGATACTCGTCTCGAAGATGATTGCCGACAAGCTGCGCCTCCAGGCAGGCGACCGTATCTTCGCCTACTTCATTGGCGAGAGCGTGCGCACGAGACGCTTTACCGTGACAGGCATCTACCAGACCAACATGACACGTTTCGACGAAACGCTCTGCTTCACCGACCTCTACACCACCCGGAAGCTCAACGACTGGTTTGACGACCAGTGCAGCGGTGCAGAGATCACCGTCAAGGACTTCGATCAGCTGCAGGCCACTGCCGACCGCTTCATCGAGCAGGTGAACCGCAAGGTTGACCGCGACTTCAACACCTATTCCTCACAGACCATCTTCGAGACCTATCCGCAAGTGTTCAACTGGCTGGAGCTGCTTGACATCAACGTGTGGATCATCCTCGTGCTGATGGTGTGTGTGGCAGGCTTCACCATGATCAGCGGCCTGTTGATCATCATCCTGGAAAGGACACAGATGATCGGTGTGCTGAAGGCCATAGGCGCCAGGAACAAGACCATCCGTCACACCTTCCTCTGGTTTTCCGCCTTCATCATCGGCCAAGGCCTGCTCTTAGGCAATGTGCTCGGCATCGGCATCATCGCCCTGCAGAAATATACAGGACTGGTGAAACTCGACCCCCAGACCTATTATGTGAGCGAGGCCCCCATGGAGGTGAACATCCCCCTCTTCGTGCTGCTGAACCTCGCAACCCTTATCATCTGTGTCTTCGTATTGATAGCCCCAAGTTATCTGATTTCGCACATCCATCCTGCGAAATCTATGCGATATGAGTAAAATAAGGTTAATTTCTGCACATTTTTTTTGCAAATGTGCAAGAAATGAATTACCTTTGCACAAAATTTTGAAATTTGTGCAATTTTAATGGAATCATTCAGTAGCTTCAACGCCTATATCCAACGCGCGATCATCGACAATTGGGATCAGGACGCCCTCACCGACTATCAGGGAGCCACCCTCCAGTTTCATGATGTCGCACGGAAGATTGAGAAACTGCATATACTCTTCGAGAACAGTCATGTGAAACAAGGTGACAAGATTGCCATCTGCGGCCGTAACTCCGCCCACTGGGCAGTGGCCTTCCTTGCCACGCTCACCTATGGTGCCGTGGCAGTGCCCATTCTCCATGAGTTCAATGGCGAGCAGATCCACAACATTGTCAACCACTCCGAATCGAAACTCCTCTTCATCGGTGACTATGCCGTGAAGACCATCAATCCTGATGAGATGCCCGACTTGGAAGGCATCATCAACATCCCCGACTTCTCGCTGATGGTCAGTCGCTCAGAGGAGCTCACCTACGCGCGCGAACATTTAAATCTCATGTTCGGCAACAAGTATCCGATGGCTTTCCGGCGAGAGCACGTCAGCTATCATCAGGATGAGGCTGAGGAGCTGGCCCTCATCAACTACACGAGTGGTACGACCGGTTACTCGAAGGGCGTGATGCTCCCCTATCGCGCCATCTGGGGCAATATCGAGTTTATCATCAGTCGTCTGGGTAAGATTGTCAAGCCCGGGGATAACCTGCTGAGCATCCTGCCCATGGCCCACATGTACGGCATGGCCGTAGAGTTCCTCTTCGGTTTCTGCCACGGCTGTCATCTGTTCTTCCTGACGCGTCTGCCAAGTCCTGCCATCATTGCGCAGGCCTTCCTCAACGTGCAGCCTACACTCGTGGTCACCGTGCCCCTGATCATCGAGAAAATCATCCGCAAGAAAGTGTTCCCCAAGATACAGAACAACCGCATGCGCCTGTTGTTGGCGATGCCCGTGGTGAGCAAGAAGGTGAAGGACCGCATCTGCAGTGAGGTGTACAAGGCCTTTGGCGGAAAGCTCTACGAGGTGATTGTGGGCGGTGCTGCCCTCTCGAAAGAGGTCGAGGAGTTCCTGCTGAGCATCGGCTTCCCCGTCACTGTAGGCTACGGCACCACCGAGTGTGCGCCCCTCATCTCCTACTGCGACTACAAGGAGTTCCTCGCCGGTTGTTGCGGTAAGCCTGTGGACCGTATGGAGGTGAAGATTCTCTCCAACGACCCGCAGCACATCCCCGGGGAGATTGTGACCAGAGGCACCAACGTCATGCTCGGCTACTACAAGAACGACGAGGCCACCCGCGAGGCCCTTGACGACGAGGGCTACTATCATACCGGCGACCTGGGTACCCTTTCCGCCTCGAACCACCTGTTCATCCGCGGTCGCATCAAGAACATGCTGCTCGGTGCCAACGGACAGAACGTCTATCCTGAGGAAATCGAGGACAAACTCAACTCGATGACGATGGTGGCAGAGAGTGTGGTCATCCAGCGAGGCGACAAGCTCGTGGCCCTCGTACACCCCGACAAGGACGAGATGATAAACTTCAGCCGGGAAGAGCTGGAGCAGATCATGGAGCAGAACCGCCAGAACCTGAACGAACAGCTGCCTGTGTACAGCCGTATCTCACAGATCATCCTCCACGAAGAGGAATTTGCCAAGACACCTAAGAAGAGTATCAAACGCTACTTATATCAGAACTACTAATATGGAACAGATTCCAAGTTTTAACGCACTCATACAGAAGAGCATCATCGACAACTGGGACCGTGATGCGCTCACTGACTACAAGGGTCAGACCTTGCAATACCATGATGTGGCCAGAAAGATAGAGAAGATCCATATTCTTTTCGAGAACAGCGGTATCCAGAAAGGCGACAAGATAGCCCTCTGTGGCCGCAACTCCTCACAATGGGCCGTTGCCTTTCTGGCAACACTCACCTATGGTGCCATCGCCGTACCCATCCTGCATGAGTTCAATGCCGAGCAGATCCATAATATCGTGAACCACTCCGGAGCACGACTTCTCTTTGTGGGCGATCATGTGGCCACCATCATCGACCCCCTGGCCATGCCCACCCTCGAAGGTATCATCAACAACCCCGACTATTCGCTGATGATCAGTCGCACCGACAAGCTGACCTATGCCCGCGAGCACCTCAACGAGCTCTATGGCAAGAAATTCCCGAAGTACTTCCGCAAACAACATGTGGCCTACTATATCGAGCAGAGTCCCGATGAGCTGGCCGTCATCAACTACACCAGCGGCACCACGGGCTTTTCAAAAGGTGTGATGATACCTTACCGAGCCCTTTGGTCGAATTACGATTTTGCCCGCTATGAGCTGGGTAAGATCATCAAAGCCGGCGACAAGGTGATCTCCATGCTCCCCATGGCCCACATGTACGGCATGGCCTTTGAGTTCCTCTTCGAGTTCGTCCACGGCTGCCATGTCTACTATCTGAACCGTGTGCCCTCGCCAGCCATCATCGCACAGGCACTGGCAGAGATCAAGCCCATCGTCGTCATCGCCGTACCCCTCATCATCGAGAAGATCATCCGTAAGAAAGTATTCCCCAAGATACAGAACAACCGCATGCGCCTGTTGCTGCAGATGCCCGTTATCTCGAAGAAGGTGCGGGAGATGATCTGTCAGGAAGTGCTCAAGGCCTTTGGCGGAAAGATGTACGAGGTAATCATCGGGGGTGCTGCCCTCAACCAGGAGGTGGAACGATTCCTCAAGCGCATCGAGTTCCCCTACACTGTAGGCTATGGTGCTACCGAGTGTGCCCCCATCATCTGCTATAGCGACTGGCACACCTTCGCCCAGGGCTCCTGCGGTCGTGCTGCCTTGCACCAGGAGGTGGAAATCGACTCCCCCGATCCCCGTCGCATTCCCGGCGAGATCCTTACCAAGGGTCCCAACGTCATGCTCGGCTACTATAAGAACCCCGAGGCCACTGCCCAGACCATCGATCGCGAAGGCTGGTATCACACTGGCGACCTGGGCACGATAGACCTGAACGGCAATGTCTTCATCAACGGCCGCTCGAAGAACATGCTCCTGGGGCCCAACGGCCAGAATATCTATCCCGAAGAGATCGAGGACAAGCTCAATTCGATGACCATGGTTGTGGAGAGTATCGTGGTGCAGCGCGACAACAAGCTCGTCGCCCTTGTCTACCCCGACTACGACGAGGCCAAGAACCTGAACCTCTCTGCCGACGACATCAAGCATATCATGGAGCAGAACCGCAATGGTCTCAACGAGATGCTCCCCGCCTATGAGAAGATCTCGGAGATAGAAATCCACGAGCAGGAGTTTGAGAAGACCCCCAAGCGCTCCATCAAACGCTATCTATACACCTGATATTATGACGGCAATCGTCAGGCGTCCATGGGGAAGAGTCCATAGAGCTTGGCATCGATCATATCCGTCACCTGATTCAGGTCCTCGGCATTCTCACCAAACTTACAATGGTCGCCATCGACAATGATGAGCTGCCCTTTATAGGTAGCTATCCAATCTTCGTAACGTTTCTCAAGTCCCTGCAGATAATCCAGTCGCATGGTCTGCTCATATTCACGGCCACGTTTCTGTATCTGTGCCACCAACGTGGGTATGCTCGAACGGATATAAATCATCAGGTCGGGCAGACGCACCAGCGACATCATCAGTTCGAAGAGGTCGGAATAATTCTGGAAGTCGCGATCGCTCATCATCCCCTGACCATGCAAGTTGGGGGCGAAGATGCAGGCATCCTCGAAGATGGTGCGATCCTGGATAATGACCTCTTTCGACTTGGATATCTCCACGACCTCCTTGAAGCGCTTGCTGAGAAAGTACACCTGCAAGTTGAACGACCACCTGGGCATGTCGGCATAGAAATCGGCCAGATAGGGATTGTTGTCTACAGGTTCGAAACGCGGCGTCCATCCATAACGATGGGCGAGTAATTTGGTGAGGGTGGTCTTGCCACTGCCTATGTTTCCGGCTACTGCTATATGCATAGTTGAGAGTTGAGAGTTTAGAGATGAGAGTTGAGGGTTGAGAGTTGAGAGTTTAGAGTTTATAGTTTAGAGATGAGAGTTTAGAGATGAGAATAATCCGTAGAGTTCGGCATCGATGCGGTCGATGATCTGCGCCAAGTCCTTTGGCTGATGGATAAAGTCGAGATGGTCTTTATCGACTGTCATCACACGTCCCTGGTATTTGTTGCAGATGAAGTCGTCGTAGCGTTCGTTCAAGTTCTGGAGATACTCCAGTTGTATGGTCTGCTCATAGTCGCGGCCCCGGTGTTGGATATTACTGACCAGATGGGGTACTGATGCCCTCAGATAGATCATCAGGTCGGGCAACTTGACCAACGACATCATCTGATGGAAGAGTTCCATATAAGTATCGAAGTCACGATCAGACAGGTTGCCCATGGCATGGTTGTTGGCCATGAACACATAGACGCCCTCGAAGATGGTGCGATCCTGGATGATGGTATGATCCGTCTGCGAGATGGCAATCAGGTCGCGGAAGCGCTCTTTGAGGAAATAGACTTCAAGATTGAACGACCACCGGTGGATGTCGCGGTAATAGTCCTCCAGATAGGGGTTGCCGTCGACAGCCTCATAGCGAGGCTCCCATCCGTAGTGCTTGGCGAGCAGACGGGTGAGAGATGATTTCCCGCTTCCGATATTTCCTGCTATTGCGATGTACATCTGATCTGGAATGCTGATTTCATGCGATGCTTAATGACCATAGTCATAGTAATACCAGTAGGTACGGCCATAGAGGTCCTCAACCTTCCCCCTGCGCTCGGTAGCATCAGGGTATTTACGTTCCAACTCGCGCAGGTTGAGGTAATCCTCCTCCATCACAGGGTTGCGGTAGATGATGGCAGGATGACGACGAAGATGGTTGTAGAGCGTGAGCGCCTCGCGGTAATGAAGGGGCAGACGAGCGGTATCGAGGGAGTCTTTCCCGTTGCTGAAATCACGCAGCTTCCCGACGAACTCATCGAGGCGACGGTCGATGAGCAGACCGCAGAGTATGTAATCCTCAAGAGGTGAGAGGTGACGCGCAGCCATGAGGTTGAGGTAAGTCATGGGCATCATCTTACGGGCAGGACGAGCCCCAAAGACACGATAGAGGCTATCGACAGGATAGCGCACAAAGTGTGAGGCATCGCTGGTGGGGAGCATGACGCTGCTGCTGCCGACGATGGGATAATGGAAGAGTCGTTCACCAAGTTCACCCCGTCGCGCCATCGCATACATGCGGATCATCTGCAGGTCGGCATCACTCTCGAGCGACTCCATACCCGCCTCGAGGGCACCTTCGAAATCGCCTTCCAGCAGACACGTCTCGGCACGCATGCGAAAATGGAACACGGCATTGGTGTTGCCAACCCAGGCGACGCCAAGCATCATCAGTACCATGACCAGCATATTGATCCACATGGGGCGCGAGAAAAACACGCTTGTATCCTTGTCGGGCTCGACATTCTGGATGTATCGCACCACGAGGCAGACACCTACCCAGAGTGCGAGCACCAACAGAATGAGAATCCACCAGAAGCCCCAGTCGTAAGACTGCTGCAGGTCTGTATTGACGGCGCTGATGAGGGCCAGTGCAAGCATCGAGGGGAAATAAGTCAACGCATGACCACGGTTCCTGAGACGGAAGAAAGAATAGACCAGCAACTGTAACAACTGCAGGAGCACCGTTATAATCACGGCGCCCAGCAGCGGATTATACCTGGTTCTGCCTCCACTCATCACATGCTGCACGCCCGCCAGCACGTCGGCCTGGAAGCGATAGAGCCACAGGAACGCGAAGGCGATGAAAACAAGCGCGCACGTCAGGCGAAGCAACTTATTCATTTGAAATGAATGACAAACTTCAAAACAATCAGTTCTTCTTGAGGACGACAGCAGAGCGGGCTGGGATGTAGAGTTTCAGCCACTCCTTCTTGTCAGCGACATAAAGCGGATCGTAGTTCGTGGTATGCGTCATGGTGTCGTCAGCGAAGCCATTACCCCCGAAATCCTTCGAATCGGTGTTGAGCACCACGTCGTATGAACCCGTAGGCACCAGGAAACCGTAGTCGGTATAGCTGCGTGTGGGTGAGAAATTGAATACGAACACGAGGTCGCCGCGCATGAAGCAGAGCACCTGGTCGCCATCGTCGTGCCAGATTTCCTGAACGGGCGTGTCCTGGAAATTCTTCACGCTCTTGATGACGCGAAGCATCTCGCGGTCGAAGTCGCCCAGCCAATGATAGCAGAGGTCCTTGTTGTCGACGAGGCTCCACTGACGGCGAGCATACTTGTAGCTCCAGCCATTGCCCTCGCGCGGGAAGTCAATCCACTCAGGATGCCCGAACTCATTGCCCATGAAGTTGAGGTAGCCACCATTGATGGCACCTGCTGTCACCAGTCGGATCATCTTATGGAGGGCGATACCCCGCTGCGCCATATCGTTGACATCCTTCTTGGCAAAGTGCCAGTACATATCGGCATCGATCAGCCGGAAGATGATGGTCTTGTCGCCCACCAGCGCCTGGTCGTGGCTCTCGCAATAGGAGATGGTCTTCTCGTCGGGACGGCGGTTCTTCACTTCCCAGAAGATGCTGCAGACATTGATATCCTCATCGCGTACCTCTTTTATCGTCTTGATCCAGTAGTCGGGGATGTTCATCGCCATGCGATAATCGAAGCCATAGCCACCATCCTCGAACTTCGCAGCGAGACCCGGCATGCCCGACACCTCCTCAGCAATCGTGATGGCATTGGGGTTTACCTCGTGGATGAGCTTGTTGGCGAGGGTGAGATAACAGATGGCGTTGTCGTCCTCATGACCGTTGAAGTAGTCGCCATAGCCACCAAAGGCCTCACCCAGTCCATGAGAATAATAGAGCATAGAGGTAACACCATCGAAGCGGAAGCCGTCGAAATGGAACTCCTCGAGCCAGTATTTGCAGTTGGAGAGCAGGAAATGGAGCACATCGTCCTTGCCATAGTCAAAGCAAAGGGAGTCCCATGCAGGATGCTCATGCCGATCGCCAGGGTAGAAGAACTGATTGGGATCGCCACAGAGGTTACCCAGCCCCTCTACCTCGTTCTTCACAGCGTGGGAGTGGACGATATCCATGATGACAGCGATGCCGTTCTTATGGGCTGTGTCGATGAGTTCCTTCAATTCCTCCGGGGTACCGAAACGGCTCGAAGGCGCAAAGAAACTCGAAACATGATAGCCGAAGGAGCCATAGTAAGGATGCTCCTGGATGGCCATCACCTGGATGCAGTTATAGCCATCCTTGATGACACGCGGGAGTACGTTGTCCTTGAACTCGGTATAGGTACCCACCTTCTCGGCATCCTGTCCCATACCCACGTGGCACTCGTAGATGAGCAGGGGATTCTTCTTGGGCTTGAAGGTCTTCTTTTTCCACTCGTAAGGCTGGGCAGGATTCCATACCTGAGCAGAGAATATCTTGGTATTCTCATCCTGCACCACCCGCTGGCACCAGGCTGGGATACGCTCACCTTCTCCCCCATTCCACTTCACCTTCATCTTATAGAGCTGTCCGTGTCTGAGGGCTTTCTCAGAGAGTTTCAACTCCCAATTGCCAGTGCCTTCAATGCGCTTGCAACGATATTTCTCGGTTTCAGTCCAGTTGTTGAAGTCGCCCACCAGATAGATGTCTGTGGCATTAGGTGCCCACTCGCGGAACACCCAGCCCTTGGCGAGTTTGTGGAGTCCGAAGTAAAGATGACCAGTTGCAAAATCAGAGAGTTTCTTCTTTCCGTTCTGCGTCAGCTGGTTCAGTTTCCACACAGCGTGATCGTGACGACCACGAATGGCTGCCTCGAAAGGCTCCAGCCAGCTGTCATTTCTCACGAGGCCAATATGTTCCGGCTCCTTCTGGTCAACAATCTTTTTCACTGCCACCTTCTTTGTGGCAGATTTCTTTGGTGTGGTTTCTTTCTTTGCCATATCTGTTTATGCTTTAATCTTAAATATTGCTTTCTTAATCTCGGCTTGAGGCGTGATACAGGGCGCATGGCCATCCTGAGGGAAGAAGATGACAAACTGTCCGGGTTTCACCGTCACGTAGGTCTGAGCCTTCGTATCGCCATACTTTGTGATGTCCTTTTCCGCATTGTACTCGAAGTCTGGCAAATCCTGCAATGGCGTATAGCCGAAAGACTCCTCAGCAGAAAGAGGAATCTGGATGTCGATCATCTCGATATGCGTTTCGAGAACCGCTGCCTCCTGACTACGGCCCTTGGCCATCTGCAGGTTCAGGAAGACATTATTACCTTGGATAGGATACTTACCAACCTCCAATGTCTGGAGGTCATGGTCATTCAGAAACTCAACCACATCAGCAAACAAGGGATTGATTGCTGCATACAAACTGAGATTTTCCAGTCGATCAATGATCATAATAAATAGGTTTTTAAGTTTTGTTTATAAGCGTCAATTATCCTGCTGACGATGGCCACGTGTATAGGTACCAGTAGCGATGACCTTGCCGTTCCGATCCTTCTCGACAAACTTTCCATCGCGGACATCCTCCAGGTAATAGCCCTCAAAGCGCATCCCTTCTTTGTCTTCCTCGATGGCAGCACCATTGCGTTTGCCATTCTTGAAGGTACCCTTGAACTTCGAACCGTCGGCATAGCGGGCCACGCCCTCACCATCGATCTTGCCATCCTTGAACTGACCCTCGAACACATCGCCTTTCTTCGTTGTCAACTTGCCCTTACCATTAGGTCTGTCAGCCTTCCAAAGGCCTACGTACTGGTCGCCGTTCTTCCAAACCATCGTGCCTTGGCCCTGCTTGTCACCTTCATAGAACTGGCCTGTATATTTATCGCCATTGGCATATTTCGAGATGCCCGTTCCTGTACGTTCACCATCGACATAGTCGCCTTCATAGACATCGCCATTCTGAAACTTATAGATGCCGCGGCCATTCTGCATATTGTTCTTCCACTGGCCGACATACACATCGCCTGAGGCATATTTGAAAGTGCCCTTGCCCTGACAAACATTGTTTACCCATTGGCCATCATAGGAGGAGCCATCGCCCCAGTTGAAGTAGCCCTGGCCGTTTTTCTGGTCATCCTTCCATTCACCTTTGTAATAGGCCCCATTGGCAAAGGTATAGACCCCCTTGCCGGAACGCTTGTCCATATACCAGTTGCCATCGTATTTGTCGCCGTTGAAATAGTACATGATGCCATGACCATGCTGATAGTCGCGGAACCACAGACCTTCGTAACGGTTGTTGTTGGAGAAATAATACACACCCTTTCCATGCTGCTGGTCCTGAAACCATTCACCTTCGTATTTCTCACCATCGAAGAAGGTGTAGGTGCCGAAGCCCTGACGCTTGCCTTTTTCGTATTGGCCTTCATACCAGTTGCCGTTCTTATAAACGGTTTTCCCTTTGCCATGAGGCTTTCCCTGAAAGAGTTCGCCCTGAAACTCACCACCATCCTTCGTGGTACACGAACCAAGTGTGATTTTCTGTGCCATCAGCACCAAGGGCAGCATTAATAATATAGCAGAAAACGTATATCTTATCTTATTCATTTTTGATTCTGATTTCAATTTGCTTTGCAAAAATACGAATTATAATCGAGACCACCAAGGCTCATCTACAATATTTAACGATATTACTCATTTTCTATCAAAAATTATTATTACCTTTGCAGCCGTATGACATTTACAGCAATCATCCCCGCCCGTTATGCGTCGACACGCTTTCCGGGCAAGCCGTTGGCAGTTCTCGGCAGAAAGACTGTCATTCAGAGAGTATATGAGCAGGTGAGCAGCGTACTCAGCGAGGTGTATGTGGCAACAGATGACGAGCGTATTCTTACCTGCGTGGAATCGTTTGGCGGTAAGGCCGTGATGACGCGTACTGACCATCAGAGCGGCACGGACCGTATCCAGGAAGCTGTTGAGAAGACCGCCACCCAGGCAGATGTCATTATCAATGTGCAAGGTGACGAGCCGTTTATACAACCCTTACAGATTCAAACGCTGATGCAGCTTTTCGATGTTCCATCGACGCAGATCGGCACACTCGGAAAGCCATTTGAGAGCATCGAGGCTGTTGAGAACCCTAATTCTCCGAAGATTGTGACCGACGTTCGTGGCTTCGCCCTGTATTTCAGTCGCAGCGTCATTCCCTATATCCGAGGAAAGGCACAAAAGGACTGGTTTGGCGAATACCCTTTCCTGAAACATTTGGGTGTGTATGCCTATCGTCGGGAGGTGTTGGAAGAGATTACGAAACTACCACAGAGTCCACTTGAGAAGGCAGAGAGTCTGGAGCAGTTGCGATGGTTGCAAAACGGCTATCGCATCCGCGTAGGACTCACGGATGTCGAGACTGTGGGCATCGACACCCCTGAAGACCTGCAACGGGCAGAGGCGTTTCTAACGACCCTTTAACTTCAAAAAACGAATCGGAGCGATTCGAAGAGCTGAATCACCAGAATGTAGAAAATGAACAGCGGCGCACCCTTCCTGCATCCGAATGAAAGTGCGTCGAGCACATCAGAGAGCGTCTGAAAGCGTCCTGATATGAGTCCGAAGGTGACAGATACGAGGATGATGCCGAAACTGAGGATGGGAATGATGCTACGCGAAAAAGGTGATGGGAAAAGGCTACCCGTGGACGACAGCAATACCGCATGTGGGACAGCCGTCAGCAGCAGGACCACCCCTACATAGAGCACAAGAAACACAAAGGTGATCCGCAAGGCCATACGGTCGCGATAGCTGGTATGCGGTCGCCTAAAGAGTCCACTCTTCTGGATACACCCCAGCGCCACCAGCATCAGCACAAGACAAGCCAGCCACGGTGATGCCACCATTGACGTGAAATTACCGAAGAACCAACGCACGCCTTCGCCTGACAGCAACGAGCGAACCCCATCGACCCTCATGGCAGAAAGGATCCATGAGAGGAGGATGAGCACTGCCTCGGCTATCAGCAGAAGCAACATGAGCATCCCTAACCGTGAAGTCTTGCCCTGACTATTCATCATCGGCTACAAGATTGTCGATGTCGATAATATGCAGTTCGATGGCACGTACCACCAGACGTGTCGCATTGACATTGCCGACACTCTCTGGAAACAGTTTCTTGATGAGCTCGTTTTGGCGCTTCTCCAGACTCTTCACGCCAAAGGGCATGCCACGCAGACCTGTAATCTGCTCCTTGGTATAACCCAGCGCCAGATGGCGCAGGAAACGCTCATCGTATTCATCGACCTCATAACTCACGACAGCCTCCTGTTTTGCAAGTTGACCGCTGACGGCCTGTTTGAAGCGCTCGACGATTTTCTCGAGGATGGGCTCATTGAATACCAACGTCTTACCCTCCATCACCGCGTTCACATCGCGACGTGTCAGCAATTCGCCAGTCTTCAGGATGATACCATCGGCACCAGCATCCAGTACATCAACCCAGAGTTTCTCGTTAAGAATCTCGCCCGTAAAGATCAGCACCTTGATATCCGGATGCATCTCCTTTGTACTTCGACATATCTCCACACCAACAGTCGTTGAGCCGCTCAAGCCCAGATCAAGCAACACAAGGTCAGGTTTCTGTTGTTTGAGAAGTTTCCAATAGGCTGGCTCCGATTCTGCCGTGCCAATAACCTCTGCCTCAGGAATGTCGCTCTTGAGGATGCCCAGCGTGCCCTTCAACTCCAAGAGCACATCTTCTACAATGATGACTTTAAACTGATTCATATACTTCTATTCTATTTGATGATTTGACACTTTAGGGGCAGCGGGCAGAATGATGCGTACGACTGATTGACTGTCGCGCACTTCTGCCCAGATGCCACACATACGACGGTTGGTTGCCTCGCCATGATCGCGCACGATCTGTCGGCATAGCAGATAAGGAATGTTCTTTATGGAGGCAGGTGTAAACAATGCCTGGGCCTCATCGTTGCTCAGATGGAGACCGGGCATTGGCATCGTAATCTCGACATACTTGCCATCATGGATGAGGGATACATCCGAGGGCTCCTTCCCCCCACCCTGCTTACGAAGGATGGAGAACAGGTAGCTGACGAGATTCTCATCGCCCAAGATACCGTTCGACAGACGACGGATATGCAGATTCGTCCGTTCCGTCTGATCCATCGCCTGCTGTGAGAGCATGCCGTAAAGTTCGCGATAATAGCCCACAATCTCTGACAGTGACCCCTCTTCACCCTGATCCACCAACTGTCGGATGCGCGATGGATAATACATCGTTTCATGCTTGAGGGTGGAGAGACAATTGTCGAGCACTGCATTCGACACATGCAGATTGGCAGTCTCGAGATCCAGACGTCGCAACTCATCGTCCATCATCTCCAGGCTCGACATCTGCTGTCGCTCCATCAGGAAACGATAGTATAGCCGATGGCGATAATACAACAGATAATAGGCAGGCAGAATGGAACACAGCACAAGGATGAGCAAAATGACCGCAATACGCTTGTTGGTCTGCGACTGCTGCATCATACGACAATAGTCAGCCAATGTGTTATCAGCCGACATCTCTTTGTAAAGCTGCGTGTAGATACGGTTGTTATAATGGTAGAGTTGCCACTCGTGGAGGGCGAGCGCTGCTACAGCACTCTCATTACGGATGTCAAGGATGATATTATAATTGGTATCCAGCGAATCCTGATACCACTTGATCTCCGGAATCATCAATGAAAGGTCACCCTGACGCAGCATCAGGTCATTGCCTTTCGGACAAAGCTGCTGATAGTGAAGGTTCAGATAGTAACGGCATGAGTCTGCGAACATCAAGGTCCGCTCGAAGGTGCCGTTGATATTGGAGAAATAAGCAGAATCGGCAAATACGCTCGCCTTCCCGACAAAATCGTCTGTCGCCAATGCCTTCGAAGGAAGAAGTGCGACACTCATGGTTATCAAACCTATCAGCATACGCACCACGCCTTTAGGCAGGCGGAAGGAGAAGCAAGAACCATGCCCTTTGGTACTCTGAGCAGTGATCTGGCAGATTGAAAAGATTTGACTGATCTTGCGGTATTTCTCGATGATTCCCTTACAGTTAAGTAAGCCGAAACCATGATTGCCAATGGGTTTGGGATCGAAGATATGCGCCAGCTGTTCCTCGCTGATACCCTCGCCTGTATCTGTCACTGAGATCTCCACATAGTCGGGTGTCTGCTTGGCAGAAACGGTGACACTTCCCCCCTCAGGCGTGAACTTTCGGGCATTGTCGGCCAACGTATTGAGCATAAAGAGCGTTAAGACACGGTCGGCCTTCACCTGTGCATCTGTGGTCTGCAGATCCAAGGTGATGCCCTTCATGGCAAATGCCTTGCGGCTATGTGACATCAGGTCGAAGAGCGGCTGCAAGGGGAAACTCTCAATCTTGAGGTTCAGTTCACCCTGACGCAGCTGTATCCATTGCGTGAGGATATCATTGTAGTCGTTGATCTGATCGGTGAGTTCACGAATATAGGCAAGACTCTCCTGTTTGCTACTTTCGTCCAAGGTATCAAGTCGGCTAATCTCATGAAGGATACGATCAATGAAAGGCGTAATACCATTGACAAGTGATATCTTAGCGCGTTGCTCCAGATGACGCCGCTCGTTGTCTTCAAGACGTAGCTTGCTGGCGGACACATCATCCTGACGCTGTTCTATTTCGTCTTCAAGTTGGCTATAACTGCCTTTTTTCCGCTTATTCAAACGGTTGAAGAGCCATAACAAGAACACCAGAAGGATAATAGCCACCACCACTGCCACCAACATGAAATTAAGTTGGTTGGCACTGCGCTCGAACTGCCCCGCACGTGCCTCGAGTTCACGGTCCTGACGTGTCTCGCTCATCAAATCGATATAGGCATTACGGTTCTCGTCGCTCAGTCGTTTCTCGTCCATTGCAGAATAGACCAGACTTAGTTGCTCGCGAATACTGGCAACGAGGTCAGGGGCCTGGTAGATGGCAGAGTCAGAGAGTGCTTCCTCCAGATTAAAAAGCGCTGACTCATAATCATCGATCTGACGATAGCAAGAGGCTAAGGTTCGGTAAGCACCAGCTATCTGGTAGATGTCACCATAGCGTATAAAAAGGTGAAGGGCATCCTCAGCAAGCCAGCCTGCGAGCATCTCATCATCGACACCATCGGGATTGATGAACTTCATGGCAGGAAGGTTGTCTGCCAAAAGTTGGCGACGGTAATCAGGATCCATGAAATGTTCTGAGAGTGCCTCAAGTGCATTGGCCGCAAAATAGGGATAATCGCCTTGACGTGCGTGTATGAAGCAACGCAACAGATGGTCGAATTCCTCCTGATTAATATCCTGCTGAGTGCCCGTGGTGATGATGCCACCAGAGCCGACATAATACAAATAATTCAACCATTGTGCCGTATCGCGCCTGAGATCGTTGACATCGATGTTCTGGAGAGCCTCTATCGACTGTCGCTCCAAACCCACATAATAATAATAGGTGGAAGTGACGATGGCCATTTCCGATTCTGCATAGCGCAGACGACTCAACTGATAATCGTTTAATTGTTCACGCTCTTCATTGATACGCTTCAGAGCCTCCATCGCATTCTCACGGTATTCATAGAACTCGCGATTCTTCGAGCGACGCTGGCAGAGGCGCATCTGTTGCACATAACTAACAAGAAGTTCTGTCTGATTATCAGTGATTTGTACAACTTCATTCAAGCGTTTGTTAGCCTTATCGTATTGCATCTTGACAATATCGGTAAAGGCCAAATTGTTAAGAGCCTCTGCCCTGCCCTTGTCGTAATGCGCAGATAGGTCGTAGGCTTGTTTCGCATAGTATTCGGTAGAGTCAACATTCTTGTAATGATAGGCGTATGATAGCGCATTCAGCTTGTCGACTGTCCGCCTATTAGGATGCGCACAGGCTGAAATGAGAACAGTTGACAGTATGAATAGCCAGAACTTCATAAGCAAAAAACAGTCCCTCTCGCCATATTCCAGCGAGAGGGACACATACGGATATTATGCACGGGCCTTGGCCACGTAACCCAGTGCTTCCTTGCACTTGTCGGTCACATATTGCCAGTCGCCTGCCTTCACTTTGTCTGATGGGAAGAGTTTTGAGCCCATACCCACACAGAAAACGCCAGCCTTGAACCAGCCCTTCAGGTTCTCCTCTTCAGGAGCAACACCACCGGTAACCATGATTTTTGACCAAGGCATCGGTGCCTTCAGGCCTTTCACCATATTAGGGCCAACCACATCGCCAGGGAACACCTTCGTCAGGTCGCAGCCCAGTTCCTGAGCCTTACCGATCTCAGAAACAGTCATACAGCCAGGACAATAGGGGATCAGTCGACGGTTGCAAACAGGAGCGATGTCAGGATTCAACAGCGGACCTACGACGAAACAAGCACCCAACTGGATGTACATAGCTGCTGTAGGTGCATCGACAATAGAGCCAATACCCAGAGCCAGTTCGGGGCACTCTTTATCAGCCCACTTCACCAATTCGCCAAAGATCTCCTGAGCGAAGTCGCCACGATTCGTGAACTCAAATGCCCGAACACCACCCTCGTAGCAAGCCTTCACCACATTCTTACAGGTGTCGAGATCCTTATGATAGAAGACGGGTACCATTCCGGTATCACCAATCTTCTTCATGACTGCAATTTTATCAAACTTAGCCATAACTTTTCACTATTGATGTTTCACATCGAGCTCGCTCACGTTCTACATAACTTAAGCAAGCTCAGTTCTGTTCTCACTTAATCGCGATCTTCACTTTTCACTAATATCAGCGCTGAACACGGCCACTGGCGTTACCACCTGCAAGCGACTCGACCTCATCGACAGAAACAAGGTTGAAGTCGCCATTGATGGTGTGCTTCAAGGCAGAAGCAGCCACCGCAAACTCGAGGGCCTCACCCTGTGTTGACTTCGTGAGCAGGCCGTGAATCAAACCACCTGAGAAGGAATCACCACCACCAACGCGGTCGATGATCGGATTGATCTCATAACGCTTAGACTGATAGAACTCCTTACCATCATAGATAAGCGCCTTCCAGCCGTTGTACGTAGCACTGTAGCTCTCGCGGAGCGTAGAAACAACATATTTGAAACCGAATTCCTTCATCATCTGCTTGAAGATGCCCTCATAGCCAGCAGCATCCGTCTTTCCGCCCTCTACGTCAGCATCGGGCTTGAAACCGAGACAAAGTTCAGCATCCTCCTCATTACCGATACATACATCAACATACTGCATGAGCGGGCGCATGA
Organism: Prevotella sp.; assembly: GCA_017556145.1. Classification (GTDB taxonomy): domain Bacteria; phylum Bacteroidota; class Bacteroidia; order Bacteroidales; family Bacteroidaceae; genus Prevotella. Next base: position 37,376 of record JAFZCU010000237.1, read on the forward strand.
TGGAGATAGCCTTCTCAGAAGTCCACAGCTTCTTACGGAAATTCAGGTCGACAGAAACGGTGACGCCATGACGCTTAGCGGCCTCACAAGCGAGCTTTGTGAGCTCAGCAGCCTTATCGCTGATGGCGGGCGTGATACCAGACCAATGGAACCAAGCAGCACCCTCCATGATCTTGTCGAAGTCGAAGTCTGAAGGCACAGCCTCTGCGATAGACGAATGGGCACGATCGTAAATCACCTTTGAAGGACGCATCGAGGCACCTGTCTCTGCATAGTACAGACCCACGCGGTCGCCTCCACGGGTGATAAACTCGGTATTGACACCATAACGGCGCAGTGCGTTGACTGCAATCTGACCAATCTCGTGTTTAGGAAGCTTTGATACGAAGTAAGCCTCATGACCATAATTAGCGACTGAGATTGCCACATTTGCCTCACCACCACCAGGGATGATGCGGAATGATTCACTCTGAATGAAACGATCGTTTCCCTGAGGGGAAAGGCGAAGCATAATCTCGCCTAATGTTACGATTTTTGCCATTGCTTTTTTGCTTTTGTTTTATAGATTAACACTATTCTCTTCAATTCGACCACAAAAGTACGACTTTTTTCTGAAACTACCAAATATTATATAGTGAAAAAGGGCAGAAAAGTTACGGAAACGATTTCGTAACAAAATCATTTGGTGGAATCAATTATTATTTGTACCTTTGCACGGCAAAAGCATCAAACGAAATGGGTAAAGAGAATATCAGAATTAAGGATATCGCCGAACGTGCAGGCGTCTCGGTTGGTACTGTTGACCGTGTGCTCCACAATCGTCCAAATGTATCTAAGACAGCCCTTGAGAAGGTAAACAAGGCGCTGGCGGAAATGGACTATAAGCCCAATATGTACGCCTCTGCCCTCGCCTACAACAAGAAATACACGTTCTATTGTGTATTACCCAAGCATGAGCAGGAGGCTTATTGGGATGAGATTGAGGAAGGTGCCCAAGCCTGTACAGACTTCCGCCGCGATTTCGGCATCACCCTGAAATTCATCTATTACGAACGTTTCAACAATGCTTCGTTCACCCGCATGGTTCGTGAGTTCTTTACAGAGAAGTTCGATGGTGTGATCATCGTGCCGACGACGTTGGAACAGACCGCCCGCTTTACGGAAAAGCTCATTGACCGTGGCATCCCATACGTTTTGCTCGACAGCTATATGCCCGACCTGAAGCCCCTGGCCTTCTTCGGACAGGACTCCTTTGCCAGCGGTTACTTCGCTGCCCGTATGCTGATGCTCATTGCATCCAAGGAGAAAGAGATCGCACTGGTGAAGCAGACACGAGATGGCAAGGTGGGATCGAAGCAACAAGCCAACCGTGAAACGGGTTTCCGTCATTATATGGTAGACCACTTCCCTGATGTCAAGATCACGGAAGTAGACTTGCCCTTGGATGAGGAGCGTGTGGAATATGACACCATCCTTGAGAAATTCTTCAAAGACCACCCCAATATCCACCATTGCATCACGTTTAACTCAAAGGCACACATTGTGGGAGAGTTCTTAAAGAAGAGTAATCGTCGTAATATCCAGATCATGGGCTATGACATGGTGCCTAAGAACGAGGTCTGTATCCGTCAGGGCAGTATCTCCTTCCTGATTGCACAACATGCCTATCAGCAAGGTTATGCCAGTGTGGATGCCTTGTTCAATGCTATCGTTCTGAAACGAGAAGTGAATCCTGTGAACTACATGCCCATTGAGATCCTGACAAAGGAAAATGTTGATTTCTATCGGCGAAAGGCAATATAAAATCCAAACTTTCAAAAGCATACTAAACAAATTACAAACACATGGAATTGGCAACTTACTTAAAAATTAATCCGGCAGACTCTGTGGTGGTCTGCTTGCAGCCTAAAAAGAAAGGAGACATCATTCGTGTCGACGGTAAGACGGTTGTTTTGAACCAGGACACACCTGCAGGTCACAAAGTGCTTATCAAAGATGTCCTGGAAGGTGAGGACATCATCAAATACGGCTATCCTATCGGTCATGCCCGACAAGATCTGAAAGCTGGCGACTGGGTGAATGAGAACAACCTGAAAACCAATCTTTCCGGCACCCTCGAATATACTTACAACCCTGTAGGTGAAGAATTGTCTATCAAGAAAGAAAACCGCACCTTCAAGGGCTACAAACGTAAGAATGGTGATGTAGGCGTTCGCAATGAGATATGGATTGTTCCGACTGTTGGCTGCGTGAATGGTATCGCTGAGAAACTGGCAGAGAAATTGCGCAACGAGACAAAACTTGAAGGCATCGACAATGTGTATGCCTGGCATCATAACTATGGTTGTTCGCAACTATCAGAAGACCATGAGAATACCCGTAAAGTCTTACGCGATATCTGTCTGCATCCTAATGCAGGCGGGGTGTTGGTGCTGAGTCTGGGTTGTGAGAACAACCAGCCTGATGACTTCATGGCTATGTTGGGCGACTATGACAAGGACCGCATTAAACTGCTGGTGACTCAGAAGGTAGAAGGCGACGAGATCGAGGCTGGTATGACTATCCTTCGTGATCTATATGATATTGCCAAAGAAGACAAGCGCGAGGATGTGCCCGTCAGTGAACTTCGTGTAGGTTTGAAATGCGGAGGTAGCGATGGTTTCAGTGGCATCACAGCCAATCCATTGGTAGGTGAGTTCAGCGACTGGCTGGTTGCACAAGGTGGAACCAGCGTTCTGACGGAGGTGCCTGAGATGTTTGGTGCAGAAACCATTCTGATGAACCGTTGCCGAACTGAAGAGCTCTTTAATCAGACCGTTTCAATGATCAACAACTTCAAAGAGTACTTCCTGTCGCATGGTGAACCTGTGGGCGAGAATCCCTCACCAGGCAATAAGGCCGGTGGTATCTCCACGCTCGAAGACAAGGCCCTGGGCTGTACGCAGAAATGCGGTAAGGCCCCAGTCAGTGGTGTGATGGAATATGGCGACCGCTTGACCAACAAGGGGCTGAACCTGCTTTCAGCTCCAGGCAATGACCTGGTAGCATCAACGGCCCTTGCCTCATGCGGCTGTCATATCGTGCTCTTTACCACTGGGCGCGGTACGCCTTTCGGCACCTTCGTACCTACCATGAAGGTGGCTACGAATCCCACGCTGGCCAAGAACAAGCCCAGTTGGGTGGACTTCTCTGCAGGGCAACTGGTGGAGGGGCGCACGATGCAGGAACTGGTACCCGAGTTTATCGACAAGGTGCTTGCAGTAGCCAGTGGCCAACTTGCCAAGAATGAAGAGAATGGCTATCGTGAAATATCAATCTTCAAGAACGGCGTAACGCTTTAAAGAAGTGAAAAGAGAGAAGTGAAAAGTGAAGAATAGAGGCGTCATAGCATTGTCACCTCTCGGGGTGTTTGTCATATTGTATTTAGTCACCAGCATCATTGCTGGTGACTTCTACAAAGTGCCAATTACAGTAGCATTCATGGTCTCATGCATCTACGCTGTTGCCATTTCCCAAGGAAGATCCCTCAAAGAGCGTATCGAGATCTTCAGTCGCGGAGCAGCATCCAATCAGATGATGCTCATGATCTGGATCTTCCTTCTGGCAGGCGCTTTTGCCAATTCTGCCAAAATGATGGGCAGTATCGATGCCACGGTCAACCTGACACTCCATCTTCTACCATCCCAGATGTTGCTGGCAGGCCTCTTCCTGGCAGCCTGCTTCATTTCCATCTCCATTGGCACGAGTGTTGGCACTATTGTGGCATTGACGCCTATAGCCGTTGGCGTAGCCCAGCAAACCGGAACCGATGTAGCCTTGATGACTGCCGTTATTGTGGGCGGATCATTCTTTGGCGACAACCTCTCGTTTATCTCGGACACCACCATCGTAGCTACTTCTACTCAAGGCTGCAAACTATATGACAAATTCCGGGTGAACTCCTTTATCGTCATTCCTGCTGCCTTGATCATCCTGATCGTATATTATATCATGGGGGACAACACACATGCTGCACAACAGACGAACACTGTAGAATGGGTCAAGGTCATCCCCTACCTGGTTGTGCTGGTGACAGCTATCTTCGGAATGAATGTCATGGCCGTATTGACACTCGGCGTTCTTCTGACAGGCTGTATTGGTATCATGACAAGCAGTTTCGATATCTACGGATGGATGAAAGCCATGGGCGACGGGATGGTCGGCATGGGCGAACTCATCATCATCACCATGATGGCTGGCGGTATGCTGGAGCTAATCAAACAGCAAGGGGGCATCGACTTCATCATCCAACGAATGGTGAAACATATCCATAACAAACGTGGTGCGGAGTTATGCATCGGAGCCTTAGTTGGATTCGTCGACATCTGTACAGCCAATAATACAGTGGCCATCATTACTGTTGGCGGTATTGCCAAGCAAATAGGCGACCGCTATGGCGTAGACAACAAGAAAGCAGCCTCTATCCTCGATACCTGTTCGTGCTTCGTACAAGGTTTAATTCCCTATGGTGCACAGTTACTGATAGCAGCCGGGCTGGCAGCTATCAGCCCTGTCAGCATTATTCCCTATCTCTACTATCCCTTCGCCATTGGGGTCGCAGCACTCCTCTCTATCCTATTCCGATATCCAAGACGATACTCATAATATATAATAAGGTGAATATTATCCAACGAAATTTCTTCCGACTCATCCGCTGTGGTGAATTCAAGAAACAGGAACAAATAGAACCCATGTCCATCAGCAAATGGAACAAGGTTTACCAAATGGCAATGATGCATCAGGTCATACCATCCGTCTATGCAGGCATCCAACAATGCAAAGACCAATTTTTCCTACACCTGTCTGAAAAGCAGATGAAGGAATGGGAAAAGGCCGACATAGAATCCAGACAGACGAATAAGCAAGAGGAAGAAAACGAACTATTACGTGCCGATCACCTGACGAACCCCCTATTAAACAAGAAACTGCAAGCCATTCTTGATGACGAGCAGTCGGATATTGCCACACGACAACTTCTGCTGATTATTATCCACATCACCCGACATATCCTGAACGAAGGCGTGCCTATCTACAATCTCGTGCAACTTGGTAAATATCTCACGGCAGAAGGATATCGCGTGGATTTCCTTACTTTGAACCAATGGCTGAAAAAACTGGGGTTCACCCCGATGGCACAGCTCGAAGGCGCACTGCTCATCCAGATGTTCGGGTTCAGCAAGGAGGAGATACCTTTTCTGGTAGAGGAGCCCGACAAGCGGGTAGAACGAGTGGCACAAGAGCTGACAGAATTTACAAACACACGAGCTGAAGAATTCTATTTCTCGCAAGATTCTGACAGTGTATTTGTACATACCAGCAACAGCAGTGCGATACTGGGGCACATCCGGCGCTCAGCACATTATTTCCGCTACCTGCCGTCAGAAACACTGACGAACTTCTTCGCTTCGTTTGCCCATTCTCTCTCACACATTGAGGAATAGCGCGATCTAATACCTAAGGAATCAGTATCGTTGCCTCGTGTTCTGCAGCAACAGCGGCCTCTTCAGCTGCTTTGATAGAATCTTGCTCTGCCTTTATCTGTGCCGCACGCACCATCTCCTCCTCCAGACGATCGTACTCACTCTTAGCCTCATCGTAATAATAGCCCTGTTCGTGGTCTTCCATATATTTCTTATAGGACTCCATCGAGTTGCCCATCTTTGCAGTCTCAAAGTCCAGGGAATCAATCATCAAACGAGCCTCACGAACATGGACATTATCGGAGTTTCTGTCGATGAACAATTGGAGAGCCGACTTCGACTTACTGATACGGGCATTTTCCCAGTCACGGTCGATTTTCATCAATGTCTGCAGATGTACCTTGATGGAATCACGATGGGCGACAGGAGCTTCAATGTACATGTCAAGGAAATTCTGAAGTACGGCGGGCTCTGTACTCATCATGGCATTTTCATACGCCCGCAACTCATTCTCCATCTGCGTCTTTTGCGCATAGTAGATGCCAAGGAACACGATGATCAGTGCCAATACGAGACCTACAATCAGGGCCGACCAAAAAGCCTTGCGACTTTTTTTCTTTGGAGGTTCTTGCGTCGTGTCAGCTGAGATGGTCGGAATACTCGGAATTATCTGAGAGTTCGGATTATTCAGATTATCAGGGAGCGCGGTCTCCGGTTCCGCTGCTGCAGCGTTGATCGAGCAATGACAGTTCGGACACTCATGATCATCCTTGAAGATGTATTCTCCACAATCGGGGCAACGGGTCACCTTGCCTGCGATATCTACGCCACACGATGGGCAAGTTCTTGCGCGGTCGCTTACCTGATGACCGCATTCTGGACACTTGATTATCATCTTGTTTCTTCTTTTTATATTCTAGGACATTTGTCCATTTGACTTCCTATTTAATGTCTAAACCGGATTTCCCTAAGTCCATGACGCCCGAGGAAACGCGACTTATCCACATAACCATTGATACCGACGATACGCCCCTTACCTGTATATTGCCACATGGTGATGTCACGCTCATCAGCCAATACGGGTTCCTCTTCCAGATATAAGGCAATCATCAACTGGTAGTCATCGAGCTTCCCAACGAGATGCCAGTTATAGAAATTGCGGAACGTATATACCAACGGCTTCTGATGATATGCCACCTCTACCATATGGAGGAAAGTCAGCAGCGAGTCGCAGAACTGGTCAACCTGTAAACCACCAAGTGTTTCAACGTCAATCATCGGTATCAAGTCCTGTTCACCAGGCAGACATTGTGCCGTAAAGTTCTCCAACTGCTTCTGCAAAGGGGTTTTCGGACGGAAGAAATGATAGGATCCCACCTTCAGCCCATAGCGATGTGCCAAGTTGATATTGCGCTCAAACTTCGGATCGATACGGTCACCACCCTCCGTCGCTTTCAGATAGACATAAGCCATCTTTGTATTCTCCCCGACCGTCTCCCAGAACACATCACCCTGATAACGGCTCAGATCAATGCCATGCACATGGTCACAGGTATCCTCGCACTGAAGATAGGGATCATAATCGGGATCGTTAAGACGCGGATCTGGTGTAGGTTTCACCGTAGCACGAACCACTTTTGTTTTGGCCTTAGCTTTCGCTTTCGACTTTTTCTTCACGACCTTCGATGATTTCACGCGGGTGCTGCGCTGCTGTTTCTTAGGTTTGGCCCCCAACATGTCGCCCGCTGACATCACGGCAATCAATAATAAAATAATGTATAGTGTATATCTCTTTTTCATTGTTTCTGATTTTTAGCCACAAAATTACACATTTTTTCTGAAAACAAGAAAGTCTCCGCAAAAAAAATAAATAATCCCCCTTTCAATCGTGCGCCATATCAATTCCATACTCTCCTATCAACAATAAGCCAAGAAAAAATAATGATGATTATTTGGTTTTCTCCTTGCTTATTCGTACCTTTGCAGCAAAATTAGAAGTAATGAAAAGGATACTTATATTATTATTGTCCCTGATGACACTCGCAGCATGCCACAAGGATAAAGAGAAAGACGAGCCCATCGCCGAACGGACGGTGCTCATCTATATGGCAGCGCAGAACAACCTGACTTACTGGCCTTATTCAGGTTATCGTTATGCCGAAGGCGACCTGAAGGAAATTCAACAGGGCATCAAGAACATCGGCAACAACCACCTTGTCGTTTATGTGGACAAGGCCAAGGATCCCGTGGCCAGTCACGACGACCACAAGCCCTATCTGCTCCATTACCGCAAGGGAGAGCTCAGAGACTCCATCCCCATGGATTCGACAATGATGGCATGCGATCCCGCTACGCTGAAGGCTGTGGCCCAAAAAGCCTTTACCGACTATCCAGCCAACGACTATGGTCTTGTGCTCTGGGGCCATGCAACAGGATGGCTCTTTAGAAACGACACCATCGCCAGTTATTCCACCCGGAAGAGAGCCTACGGTGGTACGAACCTGAACGAGTCGAACAGAGGTAGCGGCGACTTGTGGATGAATATCCCGACACTGGCAAAGGTACTGAAGACCCTGCCCCATCTGAAGTTCATCTTCGCTGACTGTTGCAATATGATGTGTGCTGAATGCGCCTACGAGTTTAAGGATGTAACCGATTATTATATCGGCTCCGCAGCCGAAATCCCTGGCGAGGGCGCCTATTACACAACGATTGTTCCAGCAATGATGGAAAAAGAGACATTCGCTACTTCAATTGTCGACATATATGCTGCAAAGTACAACAATCGCGTACCCCTTGCCGTCGTCAAAAGCAGCGAGATGTCCTCTTTGGCCGCTGCCACAAGGACCATCTTGCAATCAATGGACTTGCCAGTCTATTTTATGAGTTCAGAACTAAAGGAAAAGAGTCTTATTTACTATTTGGACTACAATTTATACGATATCAATCACTTTATCAAGACATACGCTACAGAGGCAGAATACAACAGTTGGAAGCAAGCTTTCGACAAAGCAGTTATATATAAGGTATTTGCCAAGGAATGGGATACGATGAATCATGTAATATTCCGATATATGAATCTAGACGAAACAAATTATGGCGGCATGAGCATGTTTATCCCACAAAGAGAACTGCAAAGCACAGATAATCAGTATATTAAGAAGTTTGGCTGGTATGATGCTGCCGGCTATGAATCCATCGGCTGGTAAGAAATCTAATAAAAGTGGTGAATCAAGGATGAATCACCACTTTTATTTTTGAAATACGGTGCCCGTCGAGTTCGGTCACCTCGAAAGTGAAGTTCTTATAATCGATATGCTCGTGGAGTTCAGGAAAGTCGCCCTTGATTTCCAGAAGGAGTCCTGCCAATGAGTCGGCATCGCCCTCGACCTCTTCAAAAGTCTCATCGTCCAAGTCAAGCAGTTTATAAAAATCACTAAGGAGCGTTTTACCCTCAAAGATATACGTGTTGGCATTGATGCGTACGAAGGGTTTCTCCTCTTCATCGTACTCATCATTGATTTCTCCAACGATCTCTTCGAGAATATCCTCCATCGTAATCAATCCGCTGGTACCTCCAAACTCATCAACAACAATGGCAATATGCACCTTATTCTCTTGGAACTCACGCAGCAGATCATCAATCTTCTTAGTCTCCGGCACAAAATACGGTGGACGGATGAGCGACTGCCAGCGGAAAGTATCAGGTTTGGAGAGATGAGGCAGCAAATCCTTGATGTAAAGAATGCCTCGGATGTTATCGATGGAATCCTGATAAACGGGGATACGGGAATAGTTGTTCTCAACGACACACTTGATGACCTCGTGGAATTTGCTCTTGAAGTCGAGGTCGACAATATCCTGACGGCTGGTCATCACCTCCTTGGCGGTCTCGTCACCAAATCGTACGATGCCTTCCAGCATATTCTTCTCTTCCTTCAGTTCCTCCTCGTCGGTGAGTTCAAGTGCCTGTTCCAAATCATCGACACTCAACACGTGGTTTTCCGTCTGTACGACTTTGCCTGCCAAGGCTCCTGAGCGCAGGAGGATGCTGGCCAATGGGCGGAACAACTTGCGGAGAAAGAAGATACTATCGCAAAATGCACGACACATCTTTAATGCATGCTGTCCGCAATACACCTTCGGCATGATCTCGCCAAAGAGCAGCAGAAGGAAAGTCAACAAGATGGTAATCACAAGGAACTGTAACCATACAGCAGATCCAAAATCAACCAAACTATTAAAGAAATAGTTACAAAGCATGATGATTGTAACATTGATCACGTTGTTGGTTATCAGGATTGTTGCCAATGTACGCTCAGAGTCCTCACGCAGTAGAAGGATGCGCTTATCTTTATCGGAATTGCTCTCCTCGAGTTCGTTGATATCGTTAGGTGTCAACGAGAAGAAGGCAATTTCAGATCCGGAAGCAAAGCCGGAGAAAAGCAAAAGGATAGCCGCTAAGACTATAGCGAAGATGGCTCCCGCAGAGGGAGCCATGATAGTTACTTCATTGAATATTTGTTGAAGATAGTCCATTTTAAACAATTAAAACGGCAATTCCTCACGAGGAGCCTCAGATACTATGTCCTGAGGCTGCGCAGGGGATTCCTCCTGTTGCGGAGCCGATATTGGCGTGGTGGCTTTCGGAGTCAGCATTTCCATATTGTCAGCCCATATCTCTGTCATAAAACGGCGTTGGCCTTGTTTGTCATCATAGGTGGTATAACGAATGCGACCCTCAATATAGAGTTTGTCGCCTTTATGCACATACTTCTCTACGATCTCGGCCAGTTTTCTCCAGAGAATTACATTGTGCCAGTCTGTATGATCCGGCACCTGAGTACCATTCTGAAGCGTGTAACCACGCTCAGTAGTGGCCAGACGAAGGCGTGCCACAGCAACACCTTGTTCAACGTAACGTACTTCAGGATCCTGTCCTACGTTTCCAATCAACATTACTTTATTCATAATAATAGTTTTAAAAGGTTTATAAATATACTATTTGGCCATACCCAAATAGCGGAACTTGAAATTCTTACCTTTTGCAGAGGGGAACTGACTGCGCTCATCCACACGTTCACGCAGATAGTCTACAATGCGGTTATAGCAGTCGATACCGGAATTAGCCTTGACATGAGCCACAAACTGAGTGTCGCGATACTGATACTTACCCGTTCCAGGCACCAGCAATACACGCTTGAAGTCAATCATGCCCTCATACCATCCAGGCTTCACCTCATTCAAACGGACGATAACAGGAGCGGCAGGTTTTGTAGTACCCATCATGGCAGCAGTATTGTGTACGGCTTTCTTATCTTTGAAATCTTGCATGTTATCGGCTTCGGTCTTGATAATAATGAAATATACACGAGGACGGACTTTATATCGTTTGGGATAAAAAACATCACTGGCTGCATATTCACGGATATCAGCTTCCAGAACGGGATTCATACCCACTTCCTCTATTTCGCTTAAAAAGGCAATTGCCTCATCGACAGTGTGTACGAGCGTTTCACGGTCGAAATATCTTAAATATAAATTCATGTAAGAACGATTCGTTGTTTTCCTAATAAAAAAGAGCGGAAAACGGGACTCGGACCCGCGACCCCAACCTTGGCAAGGTTGTGCTCTACCAACTGAGCTATTTCCGCAATAAAAAGATGTGAAGAGGAGGAGACTCGAACTCCCACGTCGCAATTGACACTACCCCCTCAAAGTAGCGCGTCTACCAATTCCGCCACCTCTCCAACATACGTTGAATAAAAAAGAGTGCCCAGAACAGGACTCGAACCTGCACGCCTTGCGGCACA
>JAFZCU010000238.1 GCA_017556145.1 Prevotella sp.
AAGAGGCTCTTCAGGGGTTGAGACCGATTAGCATAAGCCCGGTTACCCGACAGCGACAGAAGAGACCGAGATTGCACAGCTGCATTTGATTATTGCTTCGGCAATGGTCAAACGCAGTTGTTTTGTATATACCTGTATGTCAAAATAGCTGCAAGAGAGTGCTAAACATGTTTAATTCTAAAAGCTATTTTGACAATGAAACTGACAAAATCACTTCCCGTCATCAAGGAGCGTAACTGCAACGCATCCTTGGTTCTCGATCGTCGCACACAGCGACGTAACGTAAAGGAGTTCCCTCTGGCTATGCGTTTTACTATCGACCGCAAGTTCTTCTATCATGTCGTCGGAAGCTCTTACACGGAAAAACAGTTCTCCGACATCTGTAACGCCACCAAGAGTTCATCCGACAACTATCGCGAGCAGCGTATGTGGCGTGAGACTATCGTGCCCAAGTACAAGGACTTACTCTCGGAACTCAACAAAGGTGGCATGCTCACCTTTGAAATGGTACGCCTTGCAGTAACCACTGGTAATCCGAACATCCAGGAGAAAGACAATCGCTCATTCATGGGTATTTGGGAGCAAGTCATCCATGACCTGAAGACCAATGACAACGGTGCCCGTTTTACGACCGGCCAGAATTATGAAAGTGCTTTGCATTCTTTCCGCGCCATCATGGGTGATGATGCCATTAAGGGATTCGACATTAATGTTGCAGAAATCCAGAAGTGGAAAGACGGCATGAAGAATGGAGTAGTAGGCAAGAATGGCAAGTTAATCGGGAAGATTTGTGACACGACAATTGGTATCTATCTCCGTGCTTTCCGTGTTGCATGGAATGAAAGTGTTCGTCAAGGATTCCTCAAAGATGTTCCCTATCCGTTCTCAAACAAGAAGGAGAAGAAACTAGTCAGCATCCCGGCTAGTGCAAAGAGGCGTAAATGCTACCTTCGTGTCAATCAGATGACGGAACTCTACAATCTATTTATCTCCAAAGAATATCCTGATTATTGGCCTGAGTCATATAAAGCATCGGTTCACTTCTCGTTAGGCTTGTTCTTGGTTCAGTATCTCTGCAATGGCTTCAACATGGTAGATGCGGCCCGCTTGAAATACGATGACTACTACTTTCAAAATGAAGGTAAGGCATTCCGCTTCAACCGCAAGAAAACCGAAAATACAAGTATTGATGGTGCTGAGGTAACCATCCCTATCATCCAGCCCCTGCAGCATATCCTTGATGAAATTGCTGCACCGCCCACACGTGACGGATATGTATTTCCGCAGATTCTGGGTGGTGCAGAAGATGAAGAAAATCGCAGGAAAAGGACGCAGCAAGAAAATAAAAATGTACGAGACAGAATGGATAAAGTCTGTCATGAAGTTCTGCATTGGGACAAGTCCATTAAACCCACAAACACCTGGTGCCGCCATTCCTTCGGCACGAATCTACATAATGCCGGTGTAGAAATTGACTACATCTCTGAGGCTATGGGCCATTCCAATGGCGACCATGCCATCACGCATATCTATCTTGATGCCTATCCGTTGGAAAAGCAGATGGAATATAACTCCAATCTGTTGGATTTGGAAGCAAAAGATTCCAAACGAGATAGGCTGACAAAAGAACTGGCTGAACTTTCGGAATCCGATTTGGCCCAGATATTGAGCAACCTGAAGCAGTCTAACCAATAAATACCCATACCATGTTTAGATTGAATTTCTCAAAGTTGTTCTCTGATTTCTCGCTGAGAAAAGAGAAAACGGATCTGTTCATCCGCACATGGAAAAGCCAGAACAAGGAAGTCTACGCTCAGTTCATAAGTGGCATAGACAACATAGCAGATGGTGACCTTACCTTATTATATAATATGTATACCCTGATGAAGGATTGTGTCCCGCCAGAGGCACAATCTTTCTACGGTTGGCTCAGATGTTTGCTGACCCAATCGCCATCCAATACATCGGCTTTGATGTCTGATACACAATGGGCTGGCAAATACACCGAGAAGATAGCCCAGTGCATAGTCAATCGCCAACTGTGGTTAGGCATCAACTTGAAGACGGGTATGGTGGACATCTATACGTCTCAGCAAAGAGGGTTGTTGATGGTCAAATCTGGCACACCCATAGAGATATGGAACCGCTTGCCGCAATACATGAAGTCCTATTTCATTAGTCAGGTGGATAGGCTGACACGAAACTCCAAAGGCTGCATACTATTCAGCAAACTGGAACGCAAGCAACTATATCAGGCTTTGGCTTTCTTTGCCAACATCTTTATGCTGGCTCATGCCGTGTTCATCCCTAGCTTTCTGGCAAACCTTTACGACAAGATCATTGAAAAAGGCGATACGCTTGCCTTTTGTATGTACTACTTCGTGCTTTTCGACCACGGACTCCCCCGTATGATGCAACTCCTCAATGGTATCTTGACGAAAGAAGACGTAGATGAGAATGGACTGGTATTGATTCGTAACTGTGTCCACTCCCTCGTTTACCAAAGCATGGAATTGGGAGCAGAGACCAAGGCATCCTGGAAGAATGCCGTGGAGGACTGCAATCCCGAAATCTGGAAGGATGTCTTGTTCCTGCTGCACAAGACAAAAGGGAAAAGAGGAAAGAAAAAGTCAATCCGAACTTTGGACGAAATCCTTATAGGTGACATTGCCGCCCAAAAGAAAAAGATACGCCTGTTTCTTGAT
>JAFZCU010000052.1 GCA_017556145.1 Prevotella sp.
AGTCAGCACGAAGCGCAGGTCTGCGTTACGACGATCCCACCAGATGCCAAACACGTCGCCATGTCCGTTCAGGCTCATCAGGTAGTCGAGGTTGATCTCGTAGACTGCCTCATACTGTGCAGCGGTAAGGTTCAGCTCGTAAGCCATCTTGTCGCTCAGGAACAGAGCCTCGTGCTTTGCTGCGTTGTAGCTCATTGCGTTGGCCGAGATAGTCATGACCATCATCACTGCCAGGATCATCATCTTCTTCATATCGTTATCTCCTATACTTTAGAGTTTGACATTTTGTTTCTTGTTCACAGTGCAAAGATCGGTGTTTTTCTGCTGTTTTGCAAAGGATAAACCCTAAAACGGATGGGGCATAATCCTAAAGATTCATAGGGAAAACCCCCATACACGTACATTATTATATATATTACAGCAGTCGAACTGGTAGACTTCTATTTCCTCGAACTCGCTGACAAGCTGTTCATCGATGGTGAAGTCCTGCTTGCATAATCATCGCTGTACCGTATGGATAACTTCTTTTATCTAAATACACTTAAATATGATTCCAAAAATAAGGAAAAATGCCGGAAAATTGCTAATTTTGCATCAAAATATAACAATAATTGATTCATTAGTATGAAAGTTTACATTTTTCTTGCAGTAGCGCTGCTTAGCATGATGCCTTATACGGCTGATGCACAGGGAACAGAAATTAATAGTCGTGACCTTCGCGGCGAAGTGGTTTATCAGGATGATGAAGTGGTGTTCCGCCAACTTGACGAGCACACATGGATAGGCAATGGACATAGAGTCTACAACGAGTCCCTCTATCTTGTTGAGGGCAATGACCGCGCGCTTCTGATTGATGCTGGTACACGCATACCTGAGCTGGACAAGATTGTTGCAAAGATCACTTCCAAGCCAGTCACCATGATGCTAACCCATGCCCATGGCGACCATGTGGGTGGCGTAGGTCCTTTTCCTGAGGTTTATCTGAATGCAGGTGACATGCCTATGGTCCCGAATAGTATGCGTAACTACAAGGGTCAGATTAAGTATCTTTACGACGGCGAAGTGATTGATCTTGGCGGACGTGAGATTGAGGTCATCTTTACGCCCGGTCATACAGCCGGAAGCGCTACGTTCTTTGACAAGGCCAAACATTATGGATTCAGTGGTGATGCTTTCGGATCGACCAACCTGCTGGTATTCACCAACCTTTCGACCGAAATGTACACAGCAGAGAGGATTGAGAACTATATGAAGAAGAATGACATCCATTTCCTTTTTCCCGGTCATTATAGCGGTGACAATCTCGAGACGCTACAGCGTGTTACCGACATCAAGAACATGTGCCGTGAGATACTGGATGGTGAACGCAAGCCTACAATCAGCAATGGTAACAGCGGAGGCAATGACATGATGGTTGACGACAAAGGTGTCCGTATCAACTTCAGTAGCCGGTCTGGAATGAAATGATCATGAGGAGGGTGCAACTGAAGATGTCTATTTGTTTATTCTTTTGTTGGCTATCCGTTTTGCTTTTGCCTTGGATTCGTCTGACAGCTTCCCCTTCAGGTATTGTTCAATGACAAGACCTGCCATCGGAGCTGCCAGGTCGGCACCGAATCCGCCATGTTCCACGTAAACGCTGATGGCTATTTTCGGGTTGTCCATCGGGGCAAAGGCGATAAAGGCGGAATGGTCTTCACCGGGATTCTCGATGGTACCCGTCTTACCACAGATGGGATAGGTGGTCTTGATGCATGTGGCTGTGCCTTTCTCTACAGCCAGCCGTATACCCTCTATGACTGGAGCGTAGGCCTCAGGTTTGACCTTCGTTTGACGTTTTTTCAGATAGCGTTCGTTCTTGGTGTCCTGATGAATATGCGGCACATAGTACCAACCTCGATTGGCAATGGTGACAGCCAGATTGCACAGTTGGAGTGGGGTACAGGTGACATCACCCTGACCCATGCCTGCCCACCAGATGGTCTTGCCGTCCCAGCCTTCTTTGTAACGGCGGTTCAGATAGTCGGCTCCTGCCAATAGTCCACCTTGCTCTCCCTCGATGTCGATGTGCATCGGACCGCCAAGACCCATGCTCTGCATGTAGCTGCGCCATGTCGTGATGGCTTCCTCTTTCGTCTCGTACATGAAGTCGTCGTTAATCATCGAGGCAAAGGTCATCAGGAACCATGTGTTGCATGACTGCGCTAAGGCATCCTTCAGAGCCAGTGGCGAACGGTGCTTGTGGCAGCGTACCTTGATGTTGCCGTCGGTGACGCCATCGACACATTCGACCGTAGTTTCTGGGGATATAACGCCTTCTGACAATAGCGTCAGTGCCTGAGCGGTCTTAAAGGTGGAACCAGGAGCCTGTGGTTTCCCGATGGCCTGACGTACATCGCTGCCGTTGGGCGTGTTTGTCGCCAGACACAGTATTTCGCCATTAGCAGGGTTAATGGCCACGATACTGCCAGTCTTTCCCTGTAGCAACTGCTCACCAAGCTGCTGCAACAGGGGACGTATGGTCAGCTTGCCGTCTGTCGGCAGCCCCTGCGCACTCACCCGGAAAAACGCCGTTAACAGCGCAACATATAGTATAAATCTGATTCTCATTCGGTTTACTCAGCCTTTCCGCCATATTCGTTATATGACACGTTCTCGGGCTTCCACTTGTCCTTGGGTTGTGGCTGTTCTGCCGGATGACCGATAACGATGGTGCAGAGTGGGATGAAAGCCTGTGGCAGCTTCAGCACCTTAGCCACTTCAGCGGAACGGTTCTCATCTGGATAGAGACCAGTCCAAACGGCACCAAGTCCGAGGGCATTGGCTGCAAGAAGGATGTTCTCAGTGGCAGCCGAGCAGTCCTGAACCCAGAAACCCTGTGCCGGGCCTTGCAGTGCTTTGTCCATATTGCCACATACGACGATGGCCAGCGCAGCCTTCTTCAGCATGCCGCCACGAGGGTTGTTGCCAGCGAGCTCGGCAAGCTTCTCCTTGCTGTTGATGACGACGAAGTGCCAAGGCTGTCTGTTGACGGCTGTAGGTGCAGCCATACCGGCACGAAGCATTGTCTCAATGTCAGCCTTTGAAACTGGCTCATCGGTGTACTGTCGGATGCTGGTGCGCGTCATGATGTTGTTGATGGCGGCCTGAGCACCGCTGTTCTCTGATTTCTGTTGTGCTGAAGCCCCCGCAGTCATGGCGAGAGCCAGCATAATGGTCATTAACTTCTTCATAATTATCATGTTTTATTAACTATTTCAATCAGATCTTCTATTCTGTCAATAATGAAGGTGGCTCCAACATCTTCAAGTTCATCCTTGGTTCCATTACCCCACGTCACGCCACAAGTCTTAGTTCCTGCATTTGCTCCCATCTGGATGTCTACAGCCATGTCGCCGACTACGAGGGTTTCGCCAGCATCATAATGCATGTCAGCAAGGGTCTTCAATACTGGCTCTGGCTTTGGCTTGGCTTCTTTCACGTCATCAGCACCAAGTATATAGGAAATATAGTCGGCAATGCCCATATTTCGAGTCAATTCCGTGAGAGAATTGCGTGAACGTGAAGAGGCAATAGTAAGTGTATAACCTTTCTGATGCAGGATAGACAGCGTTTCTACGACACCTGGGAATGCCTCTGGGTGGATGGTTTTCAGATTCTCATTGAAGAACCTTCTGTATGTCTCAGCGCATTGGGGGATTAAATCTTCCTGAATATCTGGGAATAGCGTTCTGAAACACCCTGCCAGCGGCAGTCCGATTGTAGCTGCACATTCCTCCTCACTACGATTTGGCAAGTGCAGTTCCGCTATGCTCATCTGCATGGTCGTGACGATATTCCGTCTGGTATCGCCCAACGTTCCGTCAAAGTCGAATATAATCAGTCCATTACTCATTGTCTCGTATAGAAATATCGCTGCAAAGTTACGAAATTATTTGGATTTCTCCTCATTTTTTTGTAACTTTGCAATCTGAAAAAGTAATTATCATGCCACGTAAGACTGACGGAATAGAAATTGAGATTCATCCGCGCCCAACGAAAGGTGAGGATGGAAAACCGTTGCTCTATGTGCGCCCAGCAAAGGGTCGCAAGAAGAGCTTTAAGCAGCTGGAGGATTTCTGCAACAAGTACCGCAACCTGCGGACAGGAGAGCTACAGATGGTTTTCGATGTAGTGATGGATGTTGTCGGCCTCTGGCTGTCGGACGGTTATCGTGTGGAAACGCCCATTGGATCATTTGCGCCTAAGTTGAAATTGCTGGGCGAACATACTGACCCCAAGACCATTCATGGCAGGGACATTGAGTATGCAGGCATTGAGTTTATTCCTTCCAAAGAGTTCATCAAAGAAGGTGGCAAGAACCGCGAGGGCTATCGCAAGAGTGAGGCTCAGGTGGGTAACAGCCAGATGTACGATGAGAAAGCGATGGATGAGGCCCTTCGGCGCTGTATGAAGTTGGGCTATGCGACGATTCCTGAGTTCATGATATTCAGCGGCCTGAAGCGCGATTCTGCCAAAGCCTATCTCGACAGCCTCTGCAAGGGCGACCATCCGCGCCTGTGGAAAGTCCGTGAGAGCCGCCGTTGGCTCTACTTCCCTAAGGCTGCGATTTAGCGAGTGCAGATTGGAACTTGTTCCATCTCTGCCGAGCGTGAGCAGGCTCGACCGCAGGTCAAAACAGGATACTATCACAGGATAAAACTCGGTTTCGGCCGACTGCTCCAGCATATCAGGGCGGGCGCTCCAAGATATAAGGGCGCCCTGATTCATGCGGCCGCCCGCCCGAATCTGGTTAGATGCCGCCTCTCTCCCTGTTACATGCCGTCTCTTTCCCTGTTTGCACGGGTCTTTTCCCTTGTTCCTACGTATATCCTCGTTCAAGTAATCCTTTTTCTTGCCCCTATGGGGTTGGCTAATGACATTTTTGATAAGCAAGACGCTCGTCGCCATTTGCGAGGTAGATAATGCCACAATAGGTAAAGCCGTGCTTTTCGATGTTGTGCTGCATGATAAGGTTGTCCTTGTGGGTGTCGATACGGATGTTTGCATCACGCGAGAAACAGAAATCCATGATGTCGCTGAAGATGCCGTGAGCATCTGGGTAGCTGGCAATGCGATGGACGACGTGATAGGGTTTGACGTCATCCAGCCATTCACCATCGTATATCATTGAATAGGTAGGCTCAGGGGAGGGCAGAAAAGCGAAATAGCCGACAATCTTCTTTGGCGATTGGTCCTCACCATCGCCCTCCTCAATGACAAAACCGCCATGTTTCTCCATATCGCTGATGATGACGGTCTCCGACGGGTAGCCATCTCCCCATTGGTGCATGTTGCCTGACTGCCGCATAATCTTCTTTGCGGCCTCCATCACCTGCATAATCTCAGGTATGTCTGCAGTTTTCGCCTCTCTGATGGTTCTACTCATTAAATGTTTTTTTAGAATTATCAAGCTAACGACGGCCATGACCACAGCAGCGACAACGACCTTTGTGTCGGGCAGGATGATAACGGGTGTTTTTGACATTTGTATCTCGCCAAGGTCAAGCATGCAGTAAACGGCAAGCAGGGTGGCCATCAGATTGTGGCCCACATGGAGCAGGACTGCGAACCAGATGTTTCGCGTCCAGATAAACACCAGTCCATAGAGCATGGCGTCAATGGAGGCACCAAGAAAATTTCGCACATGGAGGATGCCGAACAGTAAAGCCATGACCACACAAGCTAATACTTGTGCCATACGCCGCTGGAAGGGTGAGATGGCCAACTGGCGGTAACACAGTTCTTCGAGCACAGGGGCAAGCAGTATGGCATGAACGCTGGCCAACAGGTCTTCGCGCAGTTCGTCGGGCGTGTAGTTTAACGGTTCCATCTGCACGGTGTGTATGAGCGATGTAAGGCCATAGACGATATATCCTTCTGTCACTCCCCACAGTGGGGCCAACAGCAGCACCCCTATGGCGATGGCTGGCTTCGGCAGTTTCAGCGAGAATTGTTTTGCCTCTGTGAATACGCTCGGTTCTACTCGACGAACCAGCACAAAGGTCAGCGCAATAGCGGCTAACGTGAGTAGCCACGACAAAATATGGCGACTGAGGGATTCGTTTCCGTCAGCCATCGGCATTGCCGTCACGTAAATCAGTATTAAGCCATAAACTGCCGCAAGTATCGGCATGATAGGCTTGAGGATGTGTTCAAGTTTGTTCATTTCAATTGCTTCCCGTCTGAGAATGCGTTGCCGACTGTCTTTCCCAGCTGGATGTAGGTGTGGTGAACAGGATCAAAAGTGATAAGTTCCATTTTCTCGACATCTGGTTTCCCGTCTTCGGCCAAATATTTATCATCACAGAGAATGTTGACGATTTCTGCAACGAGATAATAGCCTGTCTCACTCTCGTCAATCTTCTGCTTCACCCGGCATTCCAATGTCATGGGGAACTCCTTGAATACAGGAGCGTTCACATTGGGAGCCTTCTCTATAGTCCAGCCCGTCTTTTCCATCTTGTCAGGAGTGTTCCTGCCACTCACGATGCCCACATAGTCTGAAGCTACCATCGTCTCTGTAGTAGCAAAAGCGACGGTGAACTCTGGATTCTCAGCAAGGTTGTCAGTTGTCTGGTGAGAACCGAGTGAGATAATGATTTCGTGCATATCCCACTGACCGCCCCAAGCTGCATTCATTGCATTGGGCTTGCCGTTCTTGTCGTATGTACCGATTATCAGTACTGGTTGTGGCAATAGCCACGCTGTTGATTTAAAACTCTTCATATTATGATGATTTAGTAATCCTATTCCGTGATGAATCACAATCTTTTCTTACACCATTCTGTGATATATTCGAATGCATCTCCCTTTGGCCCAATATAGCCACTGGAACCGCCATTTTTTTCATATGACTTGAAATAATCGATTCTTTCCAGAGCTTTGCTTAGGTTTCCTGAATGAATATCCATCATTAATGTGTATAGGGGAGATACCCATCCATATTTCTGCTCGTCTGATGGAGAAAAAGAATCTGGTACAGGGTTTTCCTTAAGGAAAGAGGCAATATCTTGTTCGATAGTCTTAAACATGTCATCCCAAGTTTTCTCTATTTCACTTTCAGAATAATCTGATATTGATATTCTGGTTGAATCAAAAACAAGGTATTCTTTCAACTTCACCCCAGTTATAGCAAATGCGCCGAGACCTCTTAAACTTTTGGGAGCCTGTTGGTTTTCAGGCATCTCAAAGATTTCCCACCACAGGTCATCAACGAAAAGAGGTTTAACTTCTATAAATGCGTTTTCTAACGTACAGTGATAGAGACAGAAATAATAGCCTGAAACAATTTTCCAATTGATATAGTCACTTTGTTTCCAGCCATATTTTTTAGATACCTGTTTCCTATATATCTTTTCTGTCTTTTCAAAAGCATTTCTCGCTTTACTTTCTGCTCTTGTCATAACAATTATTTATTTTTCATAGTCAATTCATATAATTTCTTCCAATGCTCCAGTCTCAGAGTCGATAATGAACCCACGAACAACAATATCCTTGGGAACGAGCGGATGGGTCTTGATGGTCTCAACGGTCTTGCGGACGGATTCGGGCGTGTCCTTGAACCCCTCCAACCAATGATCCAAGTTGATGCCACACTTGCGGATGGTATCAAGTGTCTCGTCCGTAACACCACGGGCTATCATCTCATGATGGAAGTGGTCATAGCTCATGTGGCAGGCTCCACAATGCGAGTGAGCCACCACCATGATTTCCTCTACGCCAAGTTCATAGATAGCGACAATGAGGCTGCGCATGGCTGAGTCAAAAGCCGAAATTACTAAGCCCCCGGCGTTCTTGATAATCTTAGCGTCACCATTCTTCAACCCCAAAGCTGCAGGGAGCAGTTCGGTCAGCCTGGTGTCCATACACGACAGCACCGCCAACTTCTTATCGGGATATTTGTCGGTAAGATACTTCTCGTAGCCTTTCTGTGCCACGAACTCTTTATTAAAGGCAATAATCTGGTCAATCATACGCATATAACCTTAATACACTTAATTTTATTTGCAAAGATAGTGATAATTACGGAATTATCGTTATATTTGCACCATGAATTAATAATGTTTATCAATATATGAAAGTAAAACTGTTTTTAGGGGTGCTGTTAACGATTACAGCCTGTGGTAGTAAAACCGGCAAGACAATAGATTCCGCTGACTCTATGTCGACAGACTCTGTCATCGTTCCAGATGAGAGTTATACCCCTTTACGTTCCGATTATACCTTCCGTTCGGAGGTTCGGACTGTTAACGAAGATGATGAGGTGCGTTGGGACACGATTGTTGTCTATCTGACAGACGCCCGAGGACAAACGACAAATCTCTATACTCAGGCATTGCCACTGGACACAGTCAGCTGGAACAAAGGTAGTATAGGTGAAATCACTGAGGATGACTGGAATTTTGACGGCATTCCCGACCTTCAGGTGTGTACTGGACCAATGAACGGGTTCGGCAATTATACATACGATGTTTGGCTCTGGGACGACCAGACGCATCAGTTCACCCCTCTGGATGATATCTGTGGTATCTTCGACCCATATGTTGATACCGATAATAAATGTATTGTCAGCACCTGGCGATTGGATGACGAGGTGGAAATTGTGAGATACAAATGGAAGGACGGAAAACTCGTCGAGTCAGATCGAGAGGAAATGTCCTATAGCGAACTGACGGAAGACTAACTATACACTGTCAGCATCTTAGCTTACCGCTTTAGTTTTAATTGCGATGCAAAGATAGATGGTCTATTTGCTACGAATAAAATAGCCTTCCTGTATAGCTGCGAAGAGGGCGATGCAGGCAATCACCCATGCAACGGGAACAAAGTATGACTGCCCGATAGTCATCACGCCGATAAAGAGCAAAAAGCCTGTCAATTTGTTGGCCTTGGTGTGTAGAAATTCTATTCTGTGTTTTATCACATACGCGCTGATGGCATTAACAATTTTCACCATTGCTATAAGTCCCATCATCATCCACAGCGCAGCAGGCAACTTCAGCCACGGGAACAACTTATATCCTATTGCTAAGACAAATATAAAGTCTGCCAAGCTATCCAAACTGGCCCCGAATTTAGTCTCCACCCCCCATTGCCTTGCCAGGAAACCGTCGAGCATGTCCGTCATACCAGCTATCACGTAGAGCACCCAGAAGGGCACAGTCAATGCATCCACCAAGAGTAGAGGTAGGCATAATACAATTCTCGACGCTGACAGGATGTTAGGCGTCCTTTTATTTACGCATGGTTTGTTCACCTCGCTTTGTCATCTCTTCAGCAAAGGCCTGTTCGCCATTCTCGCGAATGTAACCTAAATGTCATAATCGCTTTAATAGCTCTATTAGAACTTCCCAGATGTCTTCTATGGTTGAAAGCTCGACACGTTCACTGGTAGAGTGAGGCTCCACGATACGAGGACCGATACTGGCAATCTGAATGCCAGGATAATGTTGCACAAAGAATCCTGCTTCGAGCACAAAGTGCA
Source organism: Prevotella sp. (assembly GCA_017556145.1). Lineage (GTDB taxonomy): Bacteria > Bacteroidota > Bacteroidia > Bacteroidales > Bacteroidaceae > Prevotella. The sequence goes on from JAFZCU010000052.1 coordinate 9,527, forward strand.
TAGCCACCATACGTGGGCGCCAGCCCAGCATATCCTGGAACGTATTGCTGACCAGTTGCAGGAAAGGCGACTGCTGATTCTCCTGCCATGCTGGGGCCGACATCACCACTTCAGATTCGGCACCTTGCTGCTTGAAGGTGTCTGCAATCTGTTTACTCAGCGCTGCCATATTATCATCGATGAAACTGCGGGTATGGGTAGACACAAAGATGTGGTCTTCAGCTGTCGATATTCGCCCTACGTTATTCGATGTCTCTACCGTGCCAGGCATCGAGTCGCTCATCTTTACCACGCCATTCGGTATGACATCCAAACTTAACAATAATGACGATATGGCGTTAGTGGGTATAATCGTATCTTGTTTTTCGCACGTCTCTATACTGCATCCAATATTGGGATCGGTGTTTCCAAATTTTGCACGGAGCCATTCATTAAGCTGATTGAGCGCTTTCTCCATATTCTCAAGAGAACAATCCTGGCCAAGGCCGACAATTATCTCGCCCTTGGAAGCAATCGAGGCATTGGCTTCACCTATTTCAATGTTGGCAATGTCGATGCCATCAGTCTTGTTGGCGATTTCAAGGTAGCGTTTAGCAGGAATCACAGCACTGCAACGCCCTTTGTTGATGTCAACACCAGAGTGTCCGCCTAATCCGCCATCTATGCGAATGCGATACCAGCTTCTGTCTTCAGGTGCCGGCTCGCACTTCATCGGTATGCGGTGGAACTGCAGGCAGGCTCCTGCCGCACCAGTAGTGATGGTGTCGTAGTCTTCAGAGTCAAGGTTGATGACTTTCCGGCCCTTCAGGAAGTCCTTGCTCAGTTGCGAAGCACCTGACATGCCGTCTTCTTCATTTGTCGTTGTGATGACTTCCAGAGCAGGATGCTCGATTCTGTCATCTTCGAGTACTGCCAGTGCCATTGACAGCCCTATGCCGTTATCGGCTCCGAGTGATGTGCCACGAGCCCGCATCCAACCATTTTCTGTATGAGGCTCAATAGGGGTATTCAGTGGATCGCTCATGCCCACACACACCATATCCATGTGGTTCAACAGCACAATAGGTTCATGCTCCTCGTATCCTTTGCTGGCTGGCTTGCGTATCACCACGCAGTTCTCTTTGTCGCGTTCATACGTCAGATTCAGACGTTCTGCAAACTGGCATAGATAATCGGCCACTCGCTCCTCATGATGTGAAGGACGCGGTATCTTGTTCAACTCACTAAAAATGCTGAAAACTCGCTCTGTTGTAATCATCTGTTTATTCATATTTATACTAATTTATACTAAAATCACCTATGACTAACTGAAGTTAGTCTTCCTGCTCCTTCATGCCACAGCCGCCATGGAATTCATCCACCAGGTTAATGGAATAGGCCTCTTCTCGTGACACATTCGTCTTGGTCCAGTCGATTTCTCCCTCATGTCCCGCATAATCGCTGATGCGCACAGAACAAAGATAGCCTTCGTCGTTGCGGGTATAGGCACTGCAGCCTGACATGGCGATGCGGTTGCGTTCCTGTTGGCCCTGTTTTGAAACAATATGGCACCATTCAATGACACAAGTCTTGCCATCGTCTATAATAGTCTCATACCGCATACCCACACAGGCAGGGATATAGGTGGCCAGACCATAGCCGAACTTGTGGGCGTTTTGCGACATTTCCTCCTTGGAGAGTATGGGAGTGCCCCAAGGGTCGTATCCGCCAACTATGCACTCATCAGCAAAGGCTGCATGGATCTTTTCCGGATTGCAGTATGGCGCATGGTGGAGGGCTTCGTAATAGGCACGCATGGCACCTGTCAGAAGGCCTGGGTCACCCATCTCGTAATGAGCAGGCTTGAAAATGGGCTTCCGGTAAGGCGTTAGGCCCGGAACAAAGGAATAGTGAGTGTACATCCTGACTTCTTCCAACAAAGAAAGGCTACGGGTAGGCGACCGAAGGTCGGGAATGGGCGTCCGAAGGTCTGTAATGACAAAGAAAGGTACTTCTTCGATGGCACCATCCACCACAAACTTGAACACGCCTTCCAAAGCAATCCGTCCCCCGCCGATAGTCTGGAAGACCGGGGTAAAAGTGGCTGAGGTGGCATTAAACCTGGTAAGGAAACCCTTGGCAAAGGAGCGTATGTCATCGAGACCTTCAAACCGACCATATGGTGCATCGACAGCAGGACGTTCGTCCCAAAACAGTTTTTTCTCACGGAACAGAGCTACCACCTCGTCTGAATTCCCTGCACAAAGGGCATTGACAAACGTCAGATCAGGCGTGTCCGTCCGGATATCCCGAGGCATATCCTTATAGAGTCGTTCCAGGTTACAGGACTTGCGAACAGGAAGGTCCGCCTCTTTCGTTGATGATCCGCATCCCTGCATCAGAATCAGGGCTATGCCCATAAGCAATGGAGTATAAATCTTATTCATGTCACTTTGGTAATTATTTCGTGAAATAGTAAGCGTTGTCCAGCTCTTTCTGCGTCGTCAGGTTGCCGTCTTTATCTACTGCTGTGGAAAAGGGAATGGCGCTGAACTGAAACTTTGTGGAAAGGTGTTTCCACTCCTCGTGGGTCACATAGATATGCTCACCCTTGATGTTGTTTTCCGTCAACCATCGCTCTGCCACCTCGCGTGGCCTGTCTGTCTCATCGCAGATGTAAAGGAAACGTACGGGCTTCTCTTTCATCTGCTCCACCTTTTCGCGTTCATTCATCATGTTGAGTCTGCACGGTCCACAGCTCATACCCCAGAAATCCACGTAAAGGGCATAGCCCTTGTAAGGAGCAATGATATGCTGGAAGATGGAGTCACCTTCGGGTGACAGCGATGCTGTCTGTTTGATTTTGCCCTCTTTGCTGATCACGAACTGGCGATAGGCCTCCAATGCATGGCGTGCCACTGCGCTATGCTTGAAGTATGGCATTACAGCGGCGAAGTTGTCAGCCATCCTGTCGGCAGTGATGTCGTCGAGGCGTACTTCGTCGAAGATGTATCGGCAGAGTGCCATCTGCAGCATAAAGTCGATCTGTTTCAGGTGGAAGCGTTTCAGAGTGGCTTGAGTCGTCGTACGGAAGTAGTCGGCCATGGTGAACAGCGTGTCCTGTCGCAGGGCGAGCATCTTGCTGTGCAGGTTGGCGTCAAAGTTGCTGGGCAGCACGAAATTGTACTTGTATGCTTTCATGTCGGCAGGGTCGTCTGGCCTGTAGTACACTCTGAACCGGTCCGCTCCCCAACTCACGTCGAGCATCAGACAGAGGCTCATGTAACTGAACACGTGACTGGGCGAATCTATTGCGAACAGCATCGCAGGATTGCCTAGCAGCCATCGTTCCCTGTCCGCCACGAAGTCGTAGTACTCGTCCGCTTTCAGGGTCGTCATATTGTTGCGGTACACGCGCATCACCTCCAGAAACGGCATTGCCAGCGCGCTGGCTCCCAGCACCTCCTTCTCGTAGCTGCTTGTGGCTACAGGCACCGGCAACTTCTCGGCCTCGATGTCGGCTATCACGGCATCCATCAGCTTCACCATCTCCTGTTTCCAGGCAGGAATCTCTTCTGTTGACAGGTCTATCACGTTGAGGGTCTTGTCGTTGAAATAGTGTTTCTTCACTTCTGGCCAGAGGCGGTTGATGTTGGTACTCAAACCGTGTCCGCCAAAAGTCACACCCTCCATGTACGGTTTCGTGGCATCCTTTGTCAGCTCCAGCGTGTCGCCAACGGCTAGGAACACGTTGCCGATGTCATCAATCCACACACCTTGCGAGTGGGGTAAGGTGATGGCAGCCTCAAAGTTTCCGTCGTCCTTCACAGGAATGCTGACCATATAATCCTTGTCGGTAAAATGGTTGTAAGTTGTTATCAAAATGGAGGTCCACTCCTCGGCTGGTTTGTTCAAGACACGTCCTTTCAGAACTACCGTTCCTCTGTGAAACTGGTATTCGTCAATAGCCTGTGCCGTTATGCAGGCCAATGCCATCATCGCGGTGATAATGCCTTTTTTGTTCATTGTTGTCTAATTTATGATTTTACAATCGCTTTCGTTCGGCAAAGATACTACTTTTTTCCTGAACAAATGCCTATTTCGCTTATTTTATATTTTCCACCGCCCTGTCTTGAGTATTCCTCGCATAATGATGAGTTTTCAGGTACCAACCCCTTCTCCCAATGGAAAGAGGCAAATATGCCAATAATAATCCCCCAATAATATCTTTATGACAGCAGCTGTTATGACAATCTTGGAGTTGGAATAGTGGCAGATCTCACGCATTCATTTTCTATTGTCAAAATACACTAAATCCGGTGCAAAGAAAGCTTGCCATAAGAAAAAGGGGTGCCCGTAAGGACGCCCCTTCTTTATAGGATGATGGCCAGAGAAAGATTCGTATGGATAATTATTTGAAAATCAGCTGTGCGAAGTTGTAGAGACCGTACTTCCAGACCACGAAGTTGTGACCCTGGTCAGGATAGTTGATGAGGGTGCAGGGGATGCCTTTCTCGTCGCAGAAGGCCTTGAGCTGTGCGCTGTTGTTCATCAGACCGTCGGCACCGCCGCATACCATCCAGAGCAGCTTGTTCTCCTTCTTCACCTTGTCAACATCAGGAATGAGCTGTGCGGCACGCATGGTGTTTGGTGCAGAAGAGAAACCGCCAACGTAGGCAAAGACGTCCATGTGGCCCAGTCCAAAGTTGAGTGACTGACCGCCACCCATCGACAGACCTGCGATGGCACGATGCTCCCTGTCGGTATAGACGCTGAAGTTCTTTTCGATGTAGGGAATGAGGCTGCCGATGAGGTCCTTGTCGAACTCGCCGAATGCTGCGAACGAGCCAAAGCCACCTTGACGTGAGTCGTCCTTTGAAGCACGTCCGTTAGGCATGACCACGATCATGTCGGCCACCTTTCCGTCAGCATAGAGGTTGTCCATGATGATGTCGGGCTTGCCACCGTCCCTGTACCACTCGTTCTCGTCGCCACCGATGCCATGTAGCAGGTAGAGCACGCTGTACTTCTTCTTTGCATCGTACTTCGGCGGCAGATAGACATTGGCCTTACGGACGGTGCCTACTGACTCCGACTGGTACTCGATGAGCTTCACGGTACCCTTTGCGATGCCGGCGCGCTCCTGATCGAAATCCTGAGGCGCTGCCTTGTACTCATCAAACTTCACGTCGATGTTCTGCGGACGGCCAAACATTCCACCTCCCATGGGAATGTTCGGCTCTTGTGCATTGGCTGTCATCAATGAGATGGAAAGCAATGCTGATAAAAATACTTTCTTCATTTCTTTAACTGATTAATCTGTTGAAAATAAAAGCTATTGGTTTAGACGTAGTTTTGTTTGTTTGGTTTAATCAGAATGATTATTTTTGTTTTTTTCTTGCTAGTATCAGCAAAAAGCACTACCTTTGCAAGCAAAAAGGTTAAAAAGTGAAATAACAAAAAGGTAAAAGGTTAAATGAAAAAGCTTTTATTGGGAGACGAGGCGATAGCTCAGGGTGCGCTCGACGCAGGCCTGAGTGGTGTCTATGCCTATCCAGGCACTCCCTCTACAGAGATTACAGAGTATATCCAGGACTCGCCGCTCGCCAAGGAGCGCGGTGTGCACAGCCGCTGGTCGACCAACGAGAAGACGGCTATGGAGGCTGCCCTCGGTATGTCGTACATGGGCAAGCGGGCACTGGTGTGTATGAAACATGTGGGACTGAATGTCTGCGCCGACCCCTTTGTGAACTCGGCAATGACGGGTACCAACGGCGGTATCATCGTCTTGGTGGCCGATGACCCCTCGATGCACTCATCACAGGACGAGCAGGACTCACGCTTCTATGGCAAGTTCGCCATGATTCCCACGTTGGAGCCCAGCAGTCAGCAGGAGGCCTACGACATGATGAGCGAGGCCTACGAGCTGTCGGAGAAGATGCACCTGCCCGTGCTGATGCGCGTGACTACCCGAATGGCGCACTCCCGTGCAGTCGTCGAGCTTGTTGACGTGCCACGTCAACAAAACGATCTTAACTACGATGCCCAGGCCTCTAACTGGGTGTTGCTGCCAGCCTTCGCCCGCAAACGTAATATCGTAGTGACCGGTCAGCAGCCCATCCTTGAGCAGATGGCTGTAGACAGCAAGTATAACCAGTATATCGATGGTAACGACCATAAGCTGGGTATCATCGCCAGCGGCATTGCCTTCAACTATCTGATGGAGTGCTTCCCCGATGGTTGTCCTTACCCCGTACTGAAGATTTCGCAGTATCCGCTGCCTAAGAAACTCATCCGTCGTATGACAGACGATTGCGAGTTTGTGCTGATTGCCGAGGAGGGTCAGCCGTTTATCGAGGATCAGGTGCGTGGCGTGATGCCGGGCAATGCCGTGATCAAAGGCCGTCTCACAGGTGAGCTGCCTCGTACAGGCGAGCTGAATCCTGACTTCCTGAAGAAGGCACTGGGCATCGAGAGTGGTGAGAACTATGCGCCCTGTGAGGATGTGACACCACGTCCGCCTGCACTGTGTCAGGGTTGTGGACACCGTGATGTATATACTGCTCTCAACGAGGTGCTGCGCGACTATCCAAATGCCCGCGTGTTCGGTGATATCGGTTGCTACACGCTTGGTTTCCTGCCACCTTATAAGGCTATTCACTCCTGTGTCGACATGGGCGCATCTATCACGATGGCAAAGGGTGCCTCGGATGCCGGACAATGGCCTGCTGTGGCTATCATCGGTGACTCGACGTTTACCCACTCGGGTATGACGGGACTGCTCGACGCCATCAATGAGAATGCCGACATCACCGTGATTATCAGCGACAACCTGACTACTGCCATGACAGGCGGACAGGATTCGGCTGGTACGAATAAGTTCGAGGCCATCTGCAAGGGCCTGGGCCTCTCTGAGGATCACCTGAAGGTGGTAAATCCTATCCCCAAGAATATGCCCGAGATAACGCAGGCTATCCGCGATGAGATCAACTTCCACGGTGTGAGTGTCATTATCCCGCGTCGTGAGTGTATGCAGACATTACAGCGTCATTTGAAACAAAAGAAAGCAAAGGAGGCACAGAAATGAAAACAGATATTATACTTTGCGGTGTAGGAGGACAGGGAATCCTCTCTATCGCCACCATCATTGGCGAGGCTGCCATGAAGGAGAACCTCTATATCAAGCAGGCCGAGGTACATGGTATGAGCCAGCGCGGTGGCGACGTACAGTCGAACCTGCGCATCTCGAGCGACCCCATCGCCAGCGACCTGATCGCCCTGGGCGGTGCCGACGTGATCATCTCGATGGAACCTATGGAGGCCTTGCGCTACCTGCCATTCTTGGCAAAAGACGGTTGGATCATCACTTCGAGCGCTCCTTTTGTCAATATTCCTAATTATCCTGATATTGAGAGAATTAAGAGCGACTTGAATGATATAAAGAATGTGATTGTGCTCGACATCGAACAGGCTGCCAAGGATAATGGTGTGCCCCGTTCTGCCAACGTTATCCTGCTGGGTGCTGCCCAGAAAGCTCTTGGCATCGAGTACGACAAATTGGAGGATGCCATCCGCAGTGTGTTCGGTCGTAAGGGTGAGGCCATCGTCGAGGCTAATATCAAGGCCCTTGCCATTGGAAGGGAGGCACAGAAATGAATACACCTATAGATAAAAAAATTGTTGACGGGCTGGTGGCGGAACTGGGCATCAAGGATTTTGCCAAGGCAACCATCCGTGAGGTGAAGCAAGTGGCCGCCAAGTCTGAGAAAGCGAGTGGGGTAGAGTTTATCAAAATGGAGATGGGTATCCCCGGTCTACCTGCAGCTCAAGTGGGTGTCGATGCCCAGATTCAGGCATTAAAGGACGGCATCGCCCATTCGTATCCAGATATCCAGGGCGCCCCTGTACTCAAGGAGGCTGCTTCGCAGTTTGTCAAGGCCTTCATTGGCATCGACATCAAGCCAGAGGGCTGTATCCCTGTTAGCGGGTCTATGCAGGGTACCTTCGCCTCGTTCCTCACCTGTTCACAGCGCGACAGGCTTAAGGATACCGTGCTCTTCATCGATCCGGGTTTCCCCGTGCAGAAGATGCAATTGGAAGTGATGGGTGTGAAGTACGAGACCTTTGATGTCTATTCCTATCGCGGCGACAAACTCCGTCATAAACTCGAGGGATATCTTAAGCAGCGTAATATCTGTGCCATTGTCTATTCCAACCCCAACAACCCCTCGTGGATCTGTCTGCGTGAGGAGGAGTTGCAGACCATTGGCGAACTCGCCACGAAATACGATGTCATCGTGATGGAGGACCTTGCATACTTCGCAATGGATTTCCGCAAGGATCTCTCTACGCCGTTCCAACCGCCATATCAGGCCACTGTTGCCCGATATACCGACAACTACATGTTGCTCATCAGCGGATCGAAGGCTTTCAGTTATGCTGGCGAGCGCATAGGTGTCACTTGTATCAGCGATAATCTCTACCACCGTCATTTCGACGACCTTTCCGAGCGCTACCAAGGCTTGCCCTTCGGTCCCGTTTTCTCTACGCGTATGCTCTATGCTCTGTCGTCGGGCACGAGCCACAGTGCTCAGTACGCCCTGGCTGCCATGTTGAAGGCCGCCTATGAGGGCAAGTATGATTTCAGGAAAGAAATCAGTGTCTATGGCGAGCGTGCGAAGAAGCTGAAGGAGATCTTCTGTCGTCATGGCTTCTACGTGGTCTACGACAAGGACCTTGATGAGCCCATTGCCGACGGCTTCTATTTCACCATCGGCTATCCAGGTATGACCAGTGGCCAGCTTGCTCTCGAACTGATGTACTATGGCGTCTCAGCCATCTGCCTCATCACTTGTGGCTCTGAGCAGGAAGGCCTGCGCGTCTGCACCTCCTTCATCGAGGATCATCAGTACGACCTGTTGGAAGAGCGCATGCAGATCTTCGAAGCAAACAATCCTTATTTGAGCAACAGATGAACAAATTATCTGAAAATAGCAATTTTATGAACTTAAATTGTTCTATTGTGACAAAAAATGCTATATCAAGTGCTTTTTTATACACAAATATTTGTTTTTTAAGTTGAGAATTGTTATATTTGCACTCGATAACTAGTAATTTTAATCTATATTTATCATTTTCCATTTTTAACGAAGGGGCTTGTCTGAGAAGATCAGCCTCTTTCATTTTGTACCTCTTCTGCGGAATTCGGAACAAGTGATGGCGGTGGCAATGGCCACGTTAAGACTCTCGGCACTGTCGCCCTGATGGAAGTTGGGGATAAGCAGGCGGTGGTTGACGTGTTGTCGCACAGCCTCCGAGATGCCATTGCCCTCGTTGCCCATCACGATGATGCCTTCCTGCGAGAGAGGTTGCTGGTAGATGTCGTCGCCATCGAGCAGGGTGCCGTAAATGGGGTAGGATGGGGGAAGCGTGTCGAAAAGCTGAAGCAGGTCACAATATATAATATGTACGTGTGCAAGACTTCCCATTGTGGCCTGTACCACCTTGGGGTTGTAAGCATCGGCAGAGTCTTCGCTGCAATAGATGGTATCGATTCCAAACCAATCGGCAATGCGGATGATGGTGCCGAGGTTGCCTGGGTCCTGTACGCCATCAAGAGCGATGGAGAGGTTAGAGATATGATGTGAGAGGTGAGAGCTTGGGGTTGGAATCGGGAAGAGGGCGAGGACCTGTTGCGGGTTCTGAAGGAAACTGATACGGCGAAGCTCTTCGTCGGTAATCTGAGTGAGCACAGCAGTGTCGATCATGTCGGCAGGATGCCATCTGTCGGTGGCGAAAATGGCTTTGGGCTGGTATTGCTTTAAGAGGTCGCCAACAACTTTCGGGCCTTCAGCCACAAAGCAGTTTTCACGCTTGCGGAACTTTTTTAATTCCAACTGACGGATATATTTTATCTGATTTTTGCTAATCATTTCGCTTTTTGTTTGCAAAGATAAAGATTTATTTCTATCTTTGCAAGCAAATTCGTGAGATATTGATGTCAAGACACCAAATAGGCCTGTTGGCCATCGCTTTTCTACTCATGCTTTTCAGTGCATGTTCTACCTCGCGGGATATTCCGGAAGGTGAAGTCATGCTGAAGAGCGTGTCGGTGGTGGCTGATGGGAAATACAGGGATATCAATACATCTCAACTGAAGACTTATGTGCGTCAGAAGAGTAATTCTCGCTGGTTTTCTATCGCTAAGATTCCCTTGGGCATCTACCAATTGGCAGGAGACGACAGCACCCGCTGGATTAACCGTACGCTTCACTCCATTGGTGAGGCTCCCGTGCTGTTTGATACGATACTCGCTCGAAGGTCATGTGAGGAACTACAACTGGCACTTCGCAACCTCGGCTATCTGGATGCACAGGTGGAATTGTTTACATCCATCAATCGAAAGAAACTGGATGCCTTCTATGTGCTTCATCCCGGCAGTCATTATTTCATTAGGAATCTGGAATATGATATTCAGGACAGTGTGATAGCTCGTCTGTTGAGAAATGACAAACGAGGTCTCCATGAAGGTATGGTGTTCAATGTAAACGCCCTCAACGAAGAGCGTTCCAGATTGACCTCTTTCCTGCAGAATAACGGCTATTACCGTTTCCACAAGGAGTTTATCAACTTCCTGGCCGATTCTATTCAGGATTCCCATCAGGTGGATCTGACCCTACAATTGAGACCTTATCGTACGAGTGACATCAAGGACACGCTGCATACGCAGTATACTATCAGACGGATCAGTTATGCCAGTGGTGACCCGCAGGATTCGGTGATTCATCTGCGTGACCGTGTGTTGCGCGAGAACACCATGTTGACAGAAGGTCAGCTGTACTCAGCAGAAGGACTCCAGAATACCTATAACCATTTCGGTCGTTTGGGAGCCGTGCGTTATACCAATATCAATTTCCAGACAACGCCCGATCCAACCCAGCTCGATATGGATGTGCAGGTGCAGATCAATAAGCCCTCGACACTCAGTTTCCAGCCGGAAGGCACGAATACGGCAGGAGACCTTGGAGCGGCTGCCTCGCTGACCTATCAGAACCGGAATCTCTTCCGCGGCTCCGAGACGTTCAGTGTGCAGTTGCGTGGTGCCTATGAGGCTATTCGGGGACTGGAGGGCTACCGCAATCAGGATTTCGTGGAATATAGTGTGGAGAGCCGTCTGTCTTTCCCGCGTTTCATCATGCCTTTCCTGAGTCGCGAGATGCGTCGGAGGACCATCGCCACCAGTGAGCTGTCATTGCTATACGACACGCAGAACCGTCCGGAGTTTCATCG
>JAFZCU010000239.1 GCA_017556145.1 Prevotella sp.
ACGCCATACATCTGAAGTTTCTCACTTGGGCGGTCTTCGGTAGCCCATTGTCTGATAGTCATCTTCACGGTATCTGCCGTGTTGGTCTTTAATGCTGTTGCTGTATTCATATACTTGAAAATTTAATTAAGTTGTTGTTGTCTCTTCTTGAACTGCTTGGTCTTAGCGAGGAACATGGCCATTCTGACGTGTGCTCCTGCTTGTTCCATCTTCTCACAAAAGGCTTCTGAGGTCTTGCCCGTAGTGTAGATGTCATCGATAATCAAGATGCGCTTGCCTTGGAAGAAGTCTGTGTCAATCCAAACATTGTCCTCTGCTGCATGCTCTCCGCAGATATGTACCTTTTCCCGCTTGCCGATAACCTTGATGTGGTCGAAGCCGTTGATGGCTCCCGTCATGGCACATACATTGGCAGAGAAAGTACGGAAACGTCGGGTATAGGTCTGCTGACAACTTGCAGGGATGCAAACGATGATGGTATCTTTCATGTCCATGAGTGAAAGAGCCTTGCCGATGCGCTTGGATGCCAACTCAACTGCATATCTACGACCTGCCTTGAAGTCCAAGATATGGCGGCTATCCTCTTGTGCCTCGAATGATGCGTGTCCGAGGAATCTCTTTGGTAGGTAGTCCATCAATGCGTACTTGAAATATCTGCTGCTCATTGCGCTCTTGTTTTTTATGCGGCTTCAGGAGCTGTGAAGTGAGTTCCTATTGAACTGAGTCCGAACTCCGTGAATCCTTCGTTTTTTTTGCGTATTTCTATCGCCGTTTGTTTCGTTCCTGTGGCTTTCAAGAAGGTCGCATAGCGGATAAGGCAAGTTTTTCAGGCAAAATACTACCCCGATAGGGTGTGGAGATTTTCCCGGAAACCCTTGTGGCCCTGAACTTGCCATTCCAAGATGCGGGTTTACCTTTGCCACAGGACACGTATCGAACGGGCGTGTTGGAAATACTCAGCGAAGGTTCACGGTTCGGACTACCAAGCTATAGGCTTGCACCATCAAGTGTTCAAGGAATGGCCTCTGTTCAAGAATTTGTGAACATACCTCAAAGTTTGAACAAAGTAGTCAATTGAAGTTCGATTAAATTAGAAAATGGAAAATGGTTCGTTTTTAACAAAAATCGAACTATTTATGTTTTTCGAATATCAAAGGTATTAAAAGGTGTAATTTGTTTCGATTATATTGAAATTTAATCGAACTTGCTATAAAAACAATAAAGATTCATAAAAAGGGGATAATCTTCAAATATCTTTTTGTATTTTTGCACACAAGGAAACAAAAGGTATGTAATATGGCACGGGTTGGCTACGCAAGGGTTAGTACAATGGGGCAGAACCTTGACATGCAAATTGCTGCACTCGAGAAGTCTAACTGTGATAGAATCTTCGTTGAGAAGGTCTCTGGTGTAAAGGAACGTCCAGAGTTACAAGCTGCTTTGAAATATATGCGAGCAGGTGATACGCTCATTGTTTATAAGTTCGACCGTATAGGAAGATCTTTAAAGGACTTGGTGAACATCTTCGCAGATTTGCAGAAGCGTGACATTACCCTTATTTCGTTGAAAGATAATATCGATGCGACAACAAATTCTGGCAAGTTCATGATGAATGTATTTGCTGCCCTTGCTGAGTTTGAGCGGAGTATTATCATCGAGAGATGTCAATCGGGACGTGCTGAAGCAAAACGCAAGGGGAAACAATTTGGTAGGCCAAAGGGGATACCGAAAGATAAAATCGCAGCCTGTAGCTCTTTATACAAGAGCGGGTTGACAATTGCTGCAATACAGCAGCAACTTGGAATAAAGTCTAAGTCAACGGTTTATCGACTCTTACGTCTCAACGAAATTGAACCCTGTAGGAGGTAACAATAGACTTTTTCAAACACGGTCTAATTTAAATACGCTATTTTATACGTAGTATAAAATGTATTGCTTTCACGCGCGCGGCTGACCACCATATAACTCTGTTATATGGTGGTCAGCATCCGCAGGAATACCCTGCAATATTATTTAATAATATTGCAGGGTATTCCTGAAGATAAAGAATAATATTTGGGCATATGTTATTGAATAATTATACTATTTAGCTTGCTTATCTGTTTTTTTGTGGTTTAAAAACGAGACAATACCAATAAGCTTTTATATGCATTAGCCAAATGGGTGAACGAAATACAGCCAAATAGCCGAACGAAAATCGGCCAAATGGCCGAATAAAAATCAGCCAAATGGGTGAATAAAAATCGGCCAAATGACGGAATTTAGATTTTTTTTTGTATCTTTGCACCCGATTAAAGTATAAAAATATGGAGAATGTGTATAAGAACAGAATAGCAGATGGCCTGTTGCAGCGTAAGTTAGCAGGAAAGGGTGCTGTACTTGTTGAGGGGGCGAAGTGGTGTGGAAAGACTACTACTGCTGAGCAAATTGCAAAGAGCGTGAAGTATATGACGGAGACAGGAATGGTTGATCAGAACATCCAGTTAGCCAAGTTGAATCCGAAATTACTATTGACTGGTGATATTCCACGACTTATAGATGAGTGGCAGATTGCCCCCCAACTGTGGGATAGTGTCAGATTTGAGTCTGATCATGGTCCGCTCGGTCAATTTATATTGACAGGGTCTTCTGTTCCACCAGATATGAGCAAGTCTGTGCATACAGGTACTGGACGTATCGGTTGGATAAAGATGCGGCCGATGAGTCTTTGGGAGTCGCAAGAATCGACAGGGGAGGTCTCGCTTGCCGAGTTGTTCAAAACACCAAAACAGGTAGGAGCCATCAACAAAATGGATATTGATCAGGTGGCTTTCCTAACTTGCCGTGGCGGATGGCCCCTGGCTGTTGATATGGAACGTGAAATTGCCCTGGATCAGGCATTTGATTATGTGGAAGCAGTGGAGAAACGTGATATTCAGAAGGTTGATGGCGTTGAACGTGACCCAGTTCGCGTACACCGACTTATGCGCTCTCTTGCAAGGAATCAAGGTAGCCAAGCATCGCTCGGCACAATTAAGGCTGATTTGGTGGCAAATGAAGCAGATACCTTGTCCGAAGACACTATTGCTTCGTATATAAAGGCGTTGAAAGAGATTTTTGTGGTCGAGGACAGTGAGGCTTGGAATCCAAATCTGAGAAGTAAAACGGCCATAAGGACAAGCGATACAAGATATTTTACCGATCCCTCAATCGCAACAGCTGCATTAGGCATTGGCCCAAATGATTTGATTAATGACCTAAATACTTTTGGACTGTTCTTTGAGACTATGGCAGTACGAGACCTCCGTGTTTATGCAGAAGCTATGAACGGAAAGGTTTATCACTACAGAGACAAAAACAATCTGGAATGTGATGCGGTGGTACATTTAAGGGATGGCAGATATGGTTTAGTAGAGATTAAACTAGGTGGTGATGACCTTATAAATGAAGGTGCGTCTGCCCTGAAGTCTTTGGCAGAGAAGATTGATCCCGAAAAGATGAAAGAGCCGTCATTTATGATGGTACTGATAGGCGTAGGAACGTATGCTTATCGAAGAGAAGATGGCATTTATGTGGTTCCAATTGGGTGTTTGAAGGATTGACGGGCAATTCCTTTGGAATACTATAATATAATGGCTTGATACCCTAAAGAAGAGTATCGAGCCATTATTATGTCTAGTAGTTTTGATAAGCACTAAAGTTTCTTGTTATCCTTGAATGAGTAGTAGCTTCCATCCCCAAGAATGATGTGGTCACGCAAGTTCATGCGCACAGCTTCTGCAGCTTGGGTAAGTTTGGCTGCAATGATGCTGTCGAACTTCGTGGGTGAGGGATTTCCGCTGACGTGGTTGTGTACCGTGACAATATAGGTAGCATTGTAGAGCACACCGAAACGCATGATGTTCCTTGGGTCAGCAGCACCCTCCGACACTTCACCACGGCAGATCCTGACTCTTCTGAGCATTTCGAGCTTCGGATTGAAGAACAATGCCCAGAACTCCTCCACGTCCAGGTCTTCCAGTTGTGGCATCATATAGTCACCAATGGCCAGCGCATCCTTCAGAACAGGCTTCTCTTCTGGAGCCGTTTTTCTGAATCGTTTCCCGAACTCACAGGCTGCGACAACAGAGATG
Source organism: Prevotella sp. (assembly GCA_017556145.1). Classification (GTDB taxonomy): domain Bacteria; phylum Bacteroidota; class Bacteroidia; order Bacteroidales; family Bacteroidaceae; genus Prevotella. The sequence continues at coordinate 4,113 of JAFZCU010000239.1, forward strand.
GCTCTGTTCTTGCCTATGCCACGGTAGCACATCAGTTCCTCCACCGTCTTCTTTGCCAGACGATTAAGGTCATTGGCACAGTCATCCAGCACATTATTCATCAGATTCACGGTTGGAAACTCCTTTGGGCCGTTGCCCATGATGATGGCCAGCAACTCACTTTCACTGAGTTGGTCGACACCATCCGTCAGGAGTTTTTCGATAGGTATATCACCATTGCTCCACTTCTTGTAAAGAGAGATAGGCTCTTCCTCCTGACATTCTTGACGGGTAATCCTTGAAGTGGGGTACAGCTCATGAAGAGAGGCTTCCAACTTCGACATCTTCCTTTCATGATCGAAGTACTCATCCCTCTCACGCAGTTTCCTCTCACGCTCCTCGGCACGTTTCCTTTGCCTTCTTTCACGTCTTTTCTCCCTTTCTCTCTCATCGCGATAAGAGTCCCTGCTATGCTTTTCCTTTTCAGAATCCACATAACCCTGTACGCCAGTGGGACGATAGCTGCCACGAGCCACCGTAGGACGGTAGGGAACACGAGGCGTAGAGTCAGGTGCTCCAGGAACGTCGTAATAAGTTATCTTCTTGCTTGGCTTACGCTCATTTCCTCGACGACCTTCCTCCCTGTCAAGTTCCTTCTTTGACGGTCTCTTGACGGTGATGGTCTCTGAGTCATCATCCTTTTCCTCCTCGTCTGGATGCTGTTCCTCACTGCCCTTGTCAGTGTGCATTTCCATTTCAACGTTCTCTACAGGAGCCTCCATTTCAGGCTCTTCCTTCCATGCTACTAAAGTCTTCATACGATAAAATGTTAAATTGTTGATATTGAATTTGTTATATTCATAGTTGATTTCTATGCCAGCAGCCGCATGACATCGAGTATAGTCAGGTTTACCGCTGACAAATCCGTCTTCTTCAACCTATTGTTACACCGGTCAATCAGAGCTTCACATTCATCTACGACCCGCTTTGACACTATCTGATACCGGGAGTTAACCTCCTGGTTCGTCACTGTTAGCGGTGTGGCAATGTCCCTGCTTTGGCCACGAAAAGCCACATTGAAGCAGATGCCCAGCTTGCCGTCCTCGTGCTTCAGCAGAGGATCGACATAGTATCTGAACGTTACCATGTCCTCGTGAACAGAGGTGAGGAAGTCACCCTCCTTGCCACCAAGCTCCTTCAGACGACTATTCGACATCAGATGGTACTCGAACACATAGTTAATGAGTTTGTAATTCGCATCGTTGATTCGCGAAAAGTCTTCACGGATATACATGTTCGTGACGGTGAACACTTTTACCTTGTGGTTCAGCATCTCATGCACGGTGAACTTGTCAATGCCCGCCTCGTTGTAAGCGATGGTTGCCATCGAGTGCCTTGCCGCATAGAACTGCAGCTGTGGTACCCCCACCTTTTCACCGACAATCTTCAAACCTCGGTTAACAGTCTGGTTGAAGCTGGCGGCATCCTTGTGCATGTAGTTGAAGTTGAACACATAGTTCTTTTTCTTGTGCTTGGTACACCTGTACTTCTTGATTAGAGGCAGAAGGAGAGGATGCGGACAGATGACGATACGCGCATGGTCTGGTCTCCTGTCCTTTGTCTTGGCACGGTCATAGGTGATGTTACCCCGTCCGTCCCACTTACATTCAAACAGGTCAGCCGTATTCGTCCCCATCAGCATGAAGGAGATGGTGAAAACGTCACGGGCAAGGTCAGCGATGGTATTTCCGTCAGGGTCGTCTGGAAGATTGGCAATAGCCCGGACAATATCCACTGGCAATGCACGTTTCTCCGTCTTGACCTCCACATGAGGCGGATGGTAGAACTCCAGCGTCCTCTTGATGACCTTGTTCTCCTCGCGTCCCTCGTTGTAACGCTGCTTGGCAGAATTGAACATACGCTTGATAACCTGCGGATAGACGCTGCGAGCAGTCTTCTTGTCACCCAGCCACTTCTCGAAGCTCTTCATGAACACCTTGCTGATGTCATTGCACATATAGCTTTCACGACCAACGAACTTGACGAATGCGTTCAATGCTACAAGATGATTCCGGCTGCACTTCTGGTCTTCATGCTCCTTAATCCACTCACGACCATACTGGATGATATCAATACTGACATCACCAACACCGACAATATAGTTAACTACAGCATCGATGTTCATGTCGTACTGATCCAGCTCCAACTGCTTCAATTTGGCATTGTAGTCCTTCAATAGAGCTTTGACCTTACGCTTCACCAATTCATTACGGATAGTCCATTTCTTGGTCATTTCCGTCTTGGAAACATAGATACCCGTCTCAATCAACCGCTTTTCGTGATGATGATACAGACGGATGCCGACCTCACAGGTTCCTTTTCTGTTAACAGTCGTCTTGGATACTTCCACTTTCAATGATGCCATAATCGTATTCTCGTTATTACAATAAATCCTCGCGCGTACATATTATATATTATATATTAAGCCAAAATCTCTAAGACAGCAGCTTGTTCACCAAGTCGTTGATGTCATATTGAGCTGCTTTCAAGTCGAGTCGGCTTATACGCTCCTTACAGGAGTTAACCAGAGCCTCGCAACGCTTGA
>JAFZCU010000240.1 GCA_017556145.1 Prevotella sp.
CAAGTGCACTTACTACTACTACGACAGGTTGCGTCCGAGCCTCTGTCTCCACGATTTTTTTCAAGCTAAGAATGCTTTTTACGGAACCTACGGACGTTCCGCCGAATTTCATTACTTTCATATTCCTATGCAATTTATCTTACCGAATGGTACCCCTCAACAAGCGGGGCTTTCTCCATTGGCGCTGCAAAGGTACGATTAAGTGAGCAAAAAACCAAATAAAAACGCAATTATTTTTGTATTTTCCAGATGCAGGAAAAAAATCCCCCCGCCAATTTGCGAGGGGATCCGTATTCTGTTCCTTATTTGAAGATCTTTTGGGCAAACATCGTCAGATAGATACGCCAGTTACGCCAGATATGGCCACCATCGGTCTCAACATATTCATATTGATAGCCTTTCGAATCCCAGTAGTTACGCAGATCAACTGTGCTTTGATAGAGGAAGTCGGTCTTACCCATACCCATCCAGTAGAGCTTGGGCTTGCTGCCGAACAATCTGGCAGACTGCTGGGCGAAGTTGGGATCGGCCTTGATCTGATCAGCAAACGAGGCACCCTGGATTTGGTTGCCGCCCAAGTGCAGACCAGCGGAGAAGAGTCCGTAGTAGTTGAACGTAGTGGGGTAGAGCAGGCTTACGTGGAAGGTATGACCACCACCCATCGACAAGCCGCAGATGGCCCGGCCTTCACGCTTCTTAATGGTGCGGTAGTTGGCATCGATATAGTTTACGATGTCCATGAAGCTCTCAGGGATGGAAGCCACAGCAGGTGTGGTAGGACCCGTACCTGCATCACGGAAACCAGGAGTGTACATGCCGAACGACCACTCACCAGGGGCTGCCTGACAATTAGGATTGCCATTGGGCATCACCACAATCATCGGCTTGGCCTTACCTGTAGCAATCAGGTTGTCGAGTATCTGGGCAGCACGACCGAGCTCGCTCCAGGCATTCTCGTCGCCTCCAGCACCATGCAACAGATAGAGCACAGGATATTTGCCGCCCTTGTCATAGCCGGCGGGGGTGTAGACCGTCATTCTGCGCTGCATCTTCAGCGTAGGACTATTGTACCAGACTTTACTCAGATTGCCGTGTGGCACCTCGTTCACCTTATACAGATCACCCTTGTCGCCTTTCTCGGCACTGACGATGAAGATATTCGTAAACGATACGATATCGCGGTTCACGTAGATGTTGGCAGGATCTTTCACACCCGTCATGCCATCGATGTTGAAAGTGTAACTGTACATCTCGGGGGCGAGTTTTCCGGTGGTATAGCTCCACACGCCGTTTCTGCCTTCTGTCAGAGCTGCCACGCCCGGTGCATCATAGGTGCCATAGCCTTCGATCTTAATGGGCTGTGTGGACAGGAAGTCACCCGTCACCTCTACCTTTATGGCCTTGGGGGCGTAAAGATTAAAGGTCACGGTGCCGTCGTCATTGACAACCGGCGATTGAACACTGGCACTGTTGAAGAGTTTCTCCTGTGCTTGAGCACCCATACAGCAGAACGCTGCGAGCGCCATAGTCATAATTACTTTTTTCATATTGATTATATCTGTCTAATGGTTTTTACTTTATACCTTATTATTTGTTTACCTTTTTAAAAGATTGAGTTTCACGTTAGGCTGCATGACGTTATGCACCTTTTTGGTCCACGCCTTCACCTTGGCAGTGGCCTTAGCCTCCACATCGTTAGCCGACGAGCAAATCATAAAGGTATAGACGCCCGCATCCGTCTTCCAAGCAGAAGCTTTCTCATTGAACGAAGCGAGGTCTTCTACAGAGACAGTCATTGTAATGGTTTCTGTCTTGCCCGGCTGTAACAATTTGGTTTTGGCATAGTTGCGTAATTCCTTCTCAGGCTTATTCAGTTTCTTGCTGTTGGGAGCAGCCACAAACAGCTCCACCACATTGCGTCCAGCGCGAGAGCCGGTGTTCTTGACATCAATCTTGACGGTGATGACATCACCGTCTACGCTACAGCTGAGGTTCTCGTATGAGAAAGTGGTGTAACTCAGACCGAAGCCGAAGGGATAAGCCACGGGTTTACCGAAGGAATCAAAGTAACGATAGCCCACGTAGATATCCTCCTCATAGTTGGTATAGTCGATATTGGCCTGCGGCTCACGCTTCTTATCGTCGTCCTTATTACGACCCCACATGAACATGGCACCCAAGGTCTTGTCGTCGACGTTGGCAGGGAAGTTCTTGTCAGCATAGGCATCACCGTATTTGATGGCAAAGGTCATCGGCAGTTTACCGCTGGGGTTCACCTTACCCGATAGCACGTCAGCCACAGCAAAGCCACTCTCCTGACCACCTTGCCAGGTGCAGACGAGGGCATCGACCTGATCCTGCCACGAAGCCACATCAATGGGACTGCAAATGTCGAGTAATACAACGACCTTCTTTCCTTTGGTGTGATATGCCTCGCTTACTGCCTTGATAAGTTGCTTTTCACCTTCTTTCAGATAGAAATCGCTCTCTGGACGATCGGCAGCTTCGCCACTCTTTCGCCCCAGGGTGATGATGGCCACATCGCTGCCTGCGATGGCAGCATTCATCTCGTCAGCCGTCAACTGTTTCTCCTCAGCACGTGCAGGCGGCTGCAAAGAGAATTGCGGACGACCTTCAGGGAACAGACGCTTCTCCTCGTCGGCGATATGCTTGGTGTAGAGACTGATCAGCGGCTTATAGACCTCGTAACCTGCATTGCGCAAGCCTTCGATGAGTGAGACGGTGTAGTGGCCAACGGATGTGCCTCCAAAACCAGAACCACCTGAGATCCAGTCGTAGGAAGTACAACCGAACAAAGCCACTTTCTTGCCGGTTAAGGGTAAGATACCATTATTACTCAGCAGCACAATGCCGTCGGCACCCACTTCGCGTACCACCTGAGCGTGTGCCTTCAGATCTGGATTGCTCAAAGCCTTATAGCCTTTGAAATTATGCGTCTTTACGATATATTCCAAGATGCGCTTCACGTTGGCGTTCAGCACGTCGATGGAGAGTTGGCCGTTCTTGACGGCAGCAAGGATGTCCTGATACTGCTTGTCGTTACCCGGCTGCAACATGTCGTTGCCAGCCTGCATGGCGGCTACGGCATTGTCACCGCCGCCCCAATCACTTACGTACATACCTTTCCAGCCCCACTCGTCACGAACGATGGTGGTCAGCAGCTCATGGTTCTGTACGGCATACGGGCCATTCAGCTTGTTGTAAGAGGTCATAATGGTCCAGGGATTACTCTCCTTGATCATAATCTCGAAGGCCTTCAGATAGATCTCACGGAGTGCGCGTTGCGACATCTGAGAGATGTTATTGCTACGGTTAGTCTCCTGGTTGTTGGCGATGAAATGTTTCGGACAAGCTGCCGTTCCCTCGCTCTGCACACCGTTCACATAGCCGGCAGCGATGGTGCCTGAGAGGTATGGGTCTTCCGAATAGTACTCGTGGTTACGGCCACAGAGCACGTTGCGGATGAGGTTCATCGAGGGTGAGAGAATCCAGTCGAGACCGAACTCCTTCACTTCGTTGCCGATGCCCTTGCCCACCTTGTAGGCGGCCTCACGATCCCATGTAGAGGCGAGTGTCATCGAAGCCACGAAGTCTGTGGGATAGTAGTCTTTATGGTCCCAGGCACGCTTGCTATCCATGCGCAAACCCTGTTGTGAGTCGGCACAATACGTCTCAGGAATACCTAAGCGGGTGATGCCGAAGGTGCTGCCTGCTGTGCCAGGAAACTTGGCCTCGTCGTTGAAGTGCATACCGCAGCCCAATACCAAATGACACTTTTCTTCAAGTGTCATCGCATTAATCACTTCATCAATGTTATCAGCCTTTAGTTGTTGGGCTGAAACACAAATGCTGTAGCCGCACAGGGCGACTACAGCAACAGTCTTCATACTGATTTTATGAATCAAATGTATCATATCCTATATTGTTTTGTCTTTATCGCTTCAGCAGGTTCATTTGTACCTCAGGCTTCATCACGTCGTGGGCCTTGGTCAAGAACGACTTGGCAGGTGCGGCGAGTGTGGCCTTGATGTCCTGTGAGGAGGCGCCGACCAGGAACTGGTATTCGCCCTCGGCCACCACCCATGCGGAGGCAGCCTCATCAAACGAAGCCAGCTCGGGAGCGGTGATGCTCAGCGTGAGGGTCTCGCTCTCGCCGGGCTTCAGCAGCTTGGTCTTGGCAAAGGCCTTCAACTCCTTGACGGGTTTGTTGGCAGCCTTGTTGTCGGGTGCTGAAACGTAGAGCTCCACAACCTCCTTACCCTCGAAATTGCCTGTGTTCTTTATGGTGACGGTCACGTCGTAGATATCGTTCTTCTGGGCAATCTTCGCATCGCTGTACTCGAAGGTGGTATAGCTCAGGCCATAGCCGAAGGGATAGCTCACGGGCACGTCGAACGAGTCGAAGTAGCGATAGCCCACGTAGATATCCTCCTCGTAATCGGTATAGTCGACGTTCTTCACATTACCCTTCTGACCCTGGTTCAGCATGTCAATCTTCGGATCCTCGTCGATGGGGAAGTTCTTCGAAGAGTAGGCATCGGTGAACTTCACAGGCCACGTCATCGTAAACTTACCCGAAGGCGACTGCTTGCCGCTGAGCACGTCGACCACGCTGTTGCCGCCTTCCTGGCCAGCCTGCCAGGCGCAGAGAATAGCATCGGGCAGCTCCTTCCACGAAGCCGTCTCGATCACACCGCCGATGTTCAGCAGCACCACCACCTGCTTGCCTGCCTTGTGATACACATCGCATACCTGCTGGATGAGCTTCATCTCTGAGTCGTTCAGATTGAAGTCGGCAGACTTACGGTCGAGGAACTCACCCGAGATTCGTCCGATGGTGATGATCGCCACGTCGGCGGCCTCTGCCTGAGCAGCCAGTTCGTCGGCTGTGAACTGCTTCTCTGCAGGTAGTGTGCCAGGCATGAAGCTGGCCAGCATGGCAGCCTGCTTGTCCTTCTTGGCCATCTCCTCAAGGGCTTTCTTCTGGGCTTCCTTGGCATCGGCAATATATTTCTCATAGGCGGTCTTCAACTCATCGCTGACGGTGTAGCCACCATTCTTCAGACCATCGAGCAGAGAGACCACATAGGCGTGGTTCACATTACCAGAACCTGTACCACCAGCGATGAAGTCGTATGAGGTGCAGCCATAGAGGGCCACGTTTTTCACGCTTTCCTTCAGAGGCAGGGCCTCGTTGTTTTTCATCAATACCATTCCCTCTGCAGCCGATTGACGGGTCACGGCAGCATGGGCCTCAAGGTCGGGCTTATTCGAATACTGATACCCTTGGAATCGCGGACTGCGTTCCACGAGGTTCAGCGTGCGTTTTACACTACGATCGAGGTCGGCCTCGTCGAGCTTACCGCTCTTCACGCCAGCCACGATCGAGTCGAACTGCTCGTCCTTACCCGGCTGCAGCATATCGTTACCAGCCCACATCTGCTTGGCGCCGTCCTTACCGCCGAACCAGTCGGTCATCACTGTTCCCTCGTAGCCCCATTCGTCGCGCAGAATCGTCTCGACGAGGTCCTTGCTCTCAGAGGTATAGACGCCGTTGATATAATTATAAGAGGTCATCACCGTCCAGGGCTTCGCCTCCTTGATGGCAATCTCGAAGCCCTTCAGGTAGATCTCGCGAAGCGCACGCTGCGAGATATGGGCATCGGTATTCATGCGGTTCGTCTCCTGGTTGTTGGCGGCGAAGTGCTTGATGCTCGTGCCCACGTCGTTCTTCTGCACACCTTTGATATAGGCCGAAGCGGTCTTACCTGCCACCACGGGATCCTCGGAGTAGTACTCGAAGTTTCTTCCGCATAAGGGGTTACGCATGATGTTGAGGGCAGGGGCCAGCAGCACGTCGGCACCATACTCCTTTACTTCTTCACCAATGGCCTGGCCAACCTCCTCGACCAGCTTCTGGTTCCAGGTCGAAGCAAGCAGCGTACCAATGGGGAAGTGGGTGCAATAGTAAGTGGCGGAGTCGCCTTCACGGGTAGCGTCGATACGCAGTCCGGCAGGTCCGTCGGCCAGCACCACAGCGGGGATTCCTAACGAGTCGAGAGGATAGGTGGTACCGGCGGCACCGGGCACAATACTCTGCGTGGCACCGATCACGGCGTCGTCGCCAGAGAAGCCTTTCATACCCACACCAATCACAAAGTGGGCCTTGTCCTCGAGCGAGAGCTTAGCCATCACCTCTTCCTGGTTGATGGTGTTCTTAGTCACTTTGTCGGCAGTCGTACAGCCCGTCATCAGGGCAGCCATGCCGAGGGCGAAAAACAGTACTTTTTTCATCTTTGTATTTTTTGAAGTTAATTGTAATTAGGCTAAATAATAATTTCAGCTGCAAAGATAACATTTTTTTATTATATTTCCAAGAAAAGTTTGGATTATTCTGTAATATTTTGTAATTTTGTCGCTGCAAAATGCGTCATTAATCAACAACTTATAAATAACGACTTATGAAGAAATTACTGATGATGGCTGTATGGATGATGACAGCCTTGAGTGCCTCAGCACAGAGTAAAGCCGAGCCTTATTTCTCTTTCCGCGAGTTACCCAACATGCTCAAGTGGTGTCCTGCACCTCCCGATACCGTGGGAGCGGCCTTTGCCTACGACATCATGCAGTATATGTGGGGCAAGGAGTTGCGACAGAAGGACAAGGAACGCACCGCCATCGCCATTCGCGATGCCGTGTATAGCCTCGAATGCATCGCCCAGGAGTTCAGCGAGCCTTTCGACTTGCAGATCTCCGAGGAAGAGACACCCGAGATCTGGCGACTGCTCCGTGATGCGAAGGTTACCGGCGAGAATATCAGCAATTTCCCCAAATTCTATTATAAGCGTATCCGTCCGTTCATGCGATTCCACGAACATACGGCAACGCCTCAGTTCGAGCCCGATCTTCGCCGTAACTTCTCCTATCCCTCAGGTCACACCTTGCTTGGCTGGTGCTCAGCCCTGCTGCTCTCGGAGATCAATCCGGAGCGTGCCGACACCATCCTGAAGCGTGGCTACATGTATGGTGAGAGCCGTGTGATTGTGGGTGCCCACTGGCAGAGTGATGTGGATGCCGGTCGTCTGGCTGCTGCCGCTGTCTATTCGCGCATGCACACCAGCGAGCGATTCCTCGAGCAGATGCAACTGGCCCGTCTGGAGTTCCGTATCAAGAAGGGCTTGTCCACCAAGGAAGAGCAGAAATCTTTCAAGAAACTGGTTGAAAAGCGCGATAAGGCCGCAGCCGAGAGAGCCGCAGCCGCTAAAGCCGCAAAAGCGAAGAAATAATCACTTCTTTTGATTGGCACCATCCTTCGCAGGCTTCGTCTTCGGGCGAGGCTTGCGTTGGTTTTTACTGCCGTTGCCTCGACTGTTCCAACGGCCATTATGGCGTTTGTTGCTGCGCTTCTTCTCGCGTTTGATGTATTCAGGCCCATCGCCGATGCCGTCGGGTAGGGGAATCTTCTCCACTTCCTTGCCGAGAAAATGCTCAATCTGCTGGAAGCGGTAGATGTCCGTATCGCTGATGAAGGTGACGGCCTCGCCGTCGCGGTCAGCACGGGCCGTACGTCCGATACGGTGGACATAATCCTCGGCATCATGGGGCACGTCGTAGTTGATCACCGTACGGATGTCGTCGATGTCGATGCCTCGGGCCACAATGTCAGTAGCCACGAGCACATCCACTTGTCCAGCCTTAAAGCGATACATCACCTCGTCGCGCTCCTGCTGCGTGAGGTCGCTGTGCATCTGTCCGCAGTTGATGTGCATCTGCTTCAGGCTCCGCGCAATATCCTTCACCTTGTCTTTCTTTCCTGAGAAGATGATGACGCGCTGTAAGTCGCCGGCCTTGAAGATACTGTTGATGATCTTCAGCTTCTGCGGCTCGTAGCAGACATAGGCCGACTGACGTATTTTCTCGGCAGGCTTCGATACAGCAATCTTCACCTCCACAGGGTTGTGCAGCATGGCGACAGCCAGTTCGCGGATCTTCGGGGGCATGGTGGCAGAGAACATGATACGCTGGCAGTTCTTGGGCAGCAGCTGCACAATCTTCATGATGTCGTCGATAAAACCCATGTCGAGCATGCGGTCGGCCTCGTCGAGCACGAAGAAACTGCAGCGGGAGAGGTCGAGGTTGCCCACTTTCAGATGACTGAGCAGACGGCCTGGCGTGGCGATGAGCATATCGGCGCCGAGACGCATGCCGCGCACTTCCTGGTCATAGCGTCCGCCATCGTTGCCGCCATAGACGGCCACCGACGACACGCCGTCGAGGTAATAGCCGAAGCCCTGCATGGCCTGGTCGATCTGCTGCGCCAGTTCGCGGGTGGGCGACATGACGATGCTGTTGATGGCATCCTTTGGATAATCGCCATCGTCGAGCATCGACAGGATGGGCAGCAGATAGGCCGCTGTCTTTCCCGTTCCCGTCTGAGCTACGCCTAGCAGATCATAGCCGTCGAGGATTTCGGGGATACAGCGTTCCTGTATCGGGGTCATCTCGTCGAAACGCATGTCATAGAGCGCATCGAGTATATTGTCATTCAGATAAGTCTCTTCAAATCTCACTATAAACTATAAACTCTAAATTAGTTCGGTGCTTGACGATAACAGAAGTACGCAATAAACACATACAACAGATTGGGTATCCAGGCAGCCAGCATCGGCGGGGTGTCGGCGTTGATGGCAAAGGTTGCACTGATGGTCTGCAACAGGATGTAGGAGAACGAGAGCGCCAGTCCGATACCTAAATAGAGGCCCATGCCGCCCTTACGTTTTCGACTGGAGAGGCTCACACCGATGATGGTCAGGATGAACGAGGCAAACGAGGTGGCGATGCGCTTGTGGTATTCCACCTCATACTGCACCACATTGCCCGATCCTCTGTCTATCTGCTTCGAGATGTATTGCCGCAGCTCCGGCGAGGTGAGCGTCTCCTGCTGTCCCTTCGAGAAGACCAGGTCCATGGGTTCCATCATAATGAGGGTGTCGAGGGTAGAGCCCGATGTGATTTCCTCCTTCAGACCTTTGAGCGTACGGATCTTGTAGTTCTGTGCCTTCCAGTGATAACGGGTGTCGCTGATGGAGTCATAGCGAAGCGTCGAGGCGGTCATGTGACTCACCAGTTTCTTGTTCTCGAACTTGTCGAGTGAGAAGCCGAAGGCTGTCTTCGAGCGGTCGTCATACTGTTGCATATAGGCTATGATGCCCGGACCCACCATCAACTGTACGTTGTTGGCCGAAAGGGTCTTCTTCGAATTCTTGTATTTGGCTTCGAAATCCTGACGGACGATGGTTCCCTTGGGGATGACATAGGCACCGAGGGCCAGATTGACAACGGCTATCAGCGCCGCAGAGATCATATAGGGCCGCAGCAGCCGCTTGAAACTGACGCCTGCCGCCAGCATGGCGATGATCTCGGAGTTGCCTGCAAGCTTCGACGTGAAGAAGATCACGGCAATAAAGACAAACAGCGGCGAGAACAGGTTGGAGAAATAGGGTACGAAATTGGCGTAATAGTCGAACACAATCGCCTTCAGGGGTGCCCCGTAGGTTGAGAATTTCGCCAGGTTCTCATTCACGTCGAACACGATTGCGATACTGATAATCAGCACAATCGAGTAGATATAGGTACCGATAAACTTGTTGATGATATACCGGTCGAGCCTGTTCAGATAGCGGAAGGGGTTGAGGTATTTCAGATAGCGCAACCATCTGAGCCAATGGCAAAGCTTGTTCCAGAATCGTCCTATCGCCCTTTGTCGACGGTAACGCTTCCTATGAAGCCTGATCTTACTGAAGTCTCTTTCTGTATGACTCATCGCCTTTGTCCTAATTGATTAATGACTGAGCGTTTCCATGTTACAAAATCCCCGTCGATGATATGCTGGCGGGCATCGGTCACCAGTCGCAGATAGAATGCGAGGTTATGGATCGAGGCAATCTGCATGGCCAGCAGCTCCTGTGCCTTGAACAGGTGGTGCAGGTAGGCCTTCGAATGGATGCGGTCAATGTCGCAGCCGTCTGGGTCGATGGGCGAGAAGTCGTCCTCCCATTTCTTGTTACGCATGTTCATCGTCCCCTCGTAGGTGAAGAGCAGGGCATTGCGGCCGTTGCGGGTGGGCATCACACAGTCGAACATATCCACGCCTCGCTCAATGGCCTCGAGGATGTTCTGGGGGGTGCCCACACCCATCAGATAGCGGGGACGGTCCTTGGGCAGGATCTCGTTCACCACCTCAATCATGTCGTACATCACCTCCGTAGGCTCGCCGACAGCCAATCCGCCGATGGAAGCACCGCCCCCGTCGTTCAACTGTCCCAGGATGTCGCAGACATGCTTGGCGGCATCCTGACGCAGGTCTTTGTAAGTACAGCCCTGCACGATGGGGAAGAGGGTCTGGTTGTAGCCATATAGCGGCTCGGTCTCATTAAAGCGCTTCACGCATCGCTCTAACCACCGCTGTGTAAGTCGCAGGCTCTTAGAGGCATACTGATAGTCGCTCTGTCCAGGCGGACACTCGTCGAAGGCCATCATGATGTCGGCCCCGATCACCCGTTGGGTGTCCATCACATTCTCGGGTGTGAAGATATGCTTCGAGCCGTCGATATGGCTTCTGAATTCGCAGCCTTCCTCGGTGAGTTTGCGGATGCCCGTCAGCGAGAACACCTGAAAGCCGCCGGAGTCGGTGAGGATCGGACGGTCCCAGGTATTGAACTTGTGCAGACCGCCAGCCTTGCGCAGGATGTCCAGACCCGGACGGAGATAGAGATGGTAGGTGTTGCCCAGGATGATCTGTGCCTTTATCTGCTCGCGGAGCTCGGCGAAATGGACGGCCTTCACGCTGCCCACCGTACCGACGGGCATGAAGATAGGCGTCTGGATCTGTCCGTGGTCGGTGGTAATCAATCCCGCCCGCGCCTCACTGGCATTGTCGCTATGTTGTACTTCGAAAGTCATTACTCCTTCACTCCTTACTCCTTCACTCCTTACTCCTTCTCTCCTTCTCTCCTTCCTCAGGAATCGTGAAGTCCAGCGGGTGCTTGACCACTTCCTTGGTCAGGGCGAAATCCCATACATCCTGCACATTCTCCACATAGTGGAAGGTGATGCCCTTCAGATACATATCGGGAATCTCGAGGATATCCTTCTCATTCTCCTTGCACATCACGATGTCGGTGATGCCGGCTCGCTTGGCAGCCAGGATCTTCTCCTTGATGCCGCCTACGGGCAGCACCTTGCCTCTCAAAGTGATCTCGCCCGTCATGGCCGTATTCTTGCGCACCTTGCGCTGGGTGAGGGCCGAGGCAATCGAGGTGGCGATGGTGATGCCAGCCGACGGACCGTCCTTCGGTGTGGCGCCCTCAGGCACGTGGATATGGATGTTCCAGTTGTCGAAGATGCGATAGTCGATGTTGAGCGTCTCTGCATGGGCCTTCACATATTCGAGGGCCAGGATAGCCGACTCCTTCATCACGTCGCCCAGATTACCCGTCAGCGTGAGCTTATTGCCCTTGCCCTTCGAGAGCGAGGTCTCGATAAACAGGATCTCACCGCCTACGCTCGTCCAGGCCAGACCGGTCACCACGCCGGCATAGTCGTTGCCCTGATAGATATCGCGATAGAAGGGCGGTTTGCCGAGCAGGTCCTCAATCTCCGTGGGGGTGATCTTCTTATAGTCGGCATTCTCCTCCACCTGACGCTTATAGGCAATCTTCCGGAGCGCCTTGTTGATTTGTTTCTCCAGCTGGCGCACACCGCTCTCACGGGTATAGCGCTCAATGATCATCTCGATGGCGGCCTTGTTGAACGAGGGCTTCACACCCTTCACATTCTGACCGGTATTCTCCAGTTCACGCGGTATGAGGTGGCGCTTGGCAATCTCTATTTTCTCCTCGGTGATATAGCCGCTCACCTCGATCACCTCCATACGGTCGAGTAGGGGACTGGGAATGGTGGCGAGGTTATTGGCCGTCGCGATGAAGAGCACCTTCGAGAGGTCGTAGTCCACATCCAGGTAGTTGTCGTGGAAGGCATTGTTCTGCTCGGGGTCGAGCACTTCGAGCAGGGCGGAGGCAGGGTCGCCGTTGTGGGTCATCTGCGTCACCTTGTCTATCTCGTCGAGGATGAACACCGGATTGCTCGACCCGGCCTTCTGTATTGACTTGATGATACGTCCGGGCATCGCGCCGATGTAGGTGCGGCGGTGACCGCGGATCTCGGCCTCGTCGTGCAGACCGCCCAGCGACATCCGCACATACTTGCGGCGCATGGCTTCGGCAATCGACTTGCCCAGCGACGTCTTACCCACGCCCGGAGGACCGTAGAGGCAGATGATGGGACTCTTCAGGTCGCCCCTCAGGGCGAGCACTGCCATGTGCTCCAGGATACGCTCCTTCACCTTCTCCATCCCGTAGTGATCCTTGTCAAGGATGCGCTGGGCACGCTTCAGGTCGAGGTCGTCCTCTGTATATTCGTTCCAGGGCAGGTTCACCAATGTCTGCAGATAGTTCAGCTGCACGTTGAAATCAGGACTCTGCGGGTTCAGGTTGTCGAGTTTGTCGGCCTCCTTGTAAAAGGTCCGCTCTATGTCTGTCGACCACCGTTTCGTGGCGGCTTTCCTGAGCAGCTCCTGTTTCTCCAGCGAGTCGCCATTGCCAATCTCGGCCTGCATGTTCTTGATCTGCTGCTGTAGGAAATAGTTACGCTGCTGCTCGTCGATGTCCTCACGCGTCTTGTTGCGGATGTCGGCCTTCAGGTTCTGGAGGTTGATCTCACGGTTGATGATCTTCATCAGGTTGAAGAGGCGTTCCTTCACCAGTTCCTTTTCCAGCAGCTTCATCTTCTCTTTCACGGAGAAAGGCATGTTCGAGCAGACAAAGTTGATGGCCATGATGTCGTTGGTGATGTTCTTGATGGCAAACGAGGCCTCGTCGGGGATGTCATCGCTCACCTCGATATATTTCTCCACCAGTTCGCGCAGGTCGGCGGCGGCCGTCTTGAATTCGCGGTCGTTCTTCTCGGGCTGCAGTTCCTCCAGCGGACTCACCCTGCACTCCAGATAAGGTAGCGTCTTCACCAGCCGCTCTATTTTCAGCCGGCCCTGAGCCTGTACGATGGCGGTGATGTTGCCATTCGGCAGTGTCAGGGTCTTCACCACCTTCGCATAGACGCCCAACTCATAGAGGTCGGCCTGCATGGGGATGTCCACTTCGGGGTCGCGCTGTGTCACCACGCCGATGGTGAAATGCTTCTTCTCGGCCTGCTGGATGAGCAACTTGCTCGACTCGCGGCCAATCAGGATGGGTGAGACAACACTGGGAAACAATACCAGATTGCGGACGGGGAGCACGGGCACCACCTCGGGCACGTCGCCGAGCATCATATCGTTGTAGTCTCCTTCTATATCAGCAATCATTTGAAAAGCTGTATTTTTCTGATGATTCATTCTGTTTCTACTTTTGTTTTTGCAAATTTGGCTGCAAAGGTACGAATATTTCTTTAGAAATAAGAATTCATCATTAAGAATTAACAAATTATATCGTTTCTACTCGCAAAAATCGGGCTGAC
>JAFZCU010000241.1 GCA_017556145.1 Prevotella sp.
GCTGGCCCTGTTCCTCATATTTGGACTGGAAATCAACAGCGTGACACTGGCAGCGCTCATCGTTTCGTTAGGAATGATTGTCGACGACAGCGTGGTGGTGGTGGACTGCTATCTTGACAAGCTCGATGCAGGCATCAGCCGCTGGAAGGCCGCCGTAGCCTCGTCGCGCGAATTCGTGAAGAGCATCATCACGGCCACACTCGTCATCAGCATCACCTTCTTCCCGCTGATATTCACCACCGACCAGGTGATACACGACTTCCTGCAGTGGTTCCCGTATTCCATCTCCATTGTGTTGACGGTGTCACTGCTGGTGGCCATCTTCTTCGTACCGATTCTGCAATATCGGTTCATACGTCAAGGCCTGCATCACCTCGAGTCTGAAAAGAAAAATACCTCGATGCTCGACAGACTGCAGAAAGCCTATGATAGGATGATAAATGCCTGCTTCCGCCATAAGAAGACCACGATGGCCATAGGACTGGCAAGCATTGTCGCGGGCGGAATGCTCATGACGCTGATTCCCCAAAGACTGATGCCACGTGCCGAGCGAAACCAGTTTGCCGTCGATGTCATATTGCCCAGCGGTACCGATCTGCACCATACTGCAGCTGTGGCCGACAGTCTTGCCAATATCCTGCGGAAAGATCCGCGTGTGGTGAACCTGACAGCTTTCTACGGCAGTGGAGCGCCACGATTCCACGCCACCTTCATTCCGAGTCTCGGAGGCAGCAACTTTGCCCAGTTTATTGTCAATACCCATAACGACACCGAGACACAGGGCATGCTGAACGACTACTCTGAGCAGTACGCCTATCACTTTGCCGACGCTCAAGTGATGTTCCGCCAGATAGAATATTCAGACCGCTCTTACCCCATAGAAGTAAAAGTGCAAGGCGACAATCTCGACAGTCTGCACGCGGCCGTCGACAGCATCCGATACCGCTTGGCCAGGAATCAGGATATTGCCGTGCTGACCACCAGCTTCGGCTCTAATTACAGTTCGTTGGAGGTCATTATGAATCCAGAAGAAGCCAATCACTTCGGACTGAGCAAATCACTGCTCTCACTGAACTTCGCATTGCGCTACGGCGGAGGCATCCCCGTGACATCGATATGGGAAGGCGACCACGAAGTCAATGTTGTCATCAAGGATGCCTACTCCAACAATCAGACCATTGACGACTTCAAGAACATCCGCGTAACTGGTTTGATCCCAACGCTCACCTCGGCATCGCTGTCGCAGGTGGCAGATGTCAAACCCGGATGGGGCGACGGATCCATCAACCGCACTGGCGGACTGCGCGAGGCATCCGTCTTCGGAACACTGGGAAGAAGTGCAAAGGTAGGCAAAGTGACGAAAGAAGTATATAAAGACCTGCAGACGCTTCGCCTGCCCGAAGGCATCACTTTGCTGCAAGGTGGACAAGCCGAGATGGAGGCTACCTACCGCCCGCAACTCTATCTGGGTCTGGAGATCGCCGTTCTGCTCATCTTCTTCATCATCGTGTTCCACCTGAAGAGCATCCCCCTGACCCTGCTCATCATGTACTCATTAGGATTCTCCATGCTGGGCGGCGCCTTGGGAATGCTGGTATTTGGTCAGGAGTTTGGTGCCACAGGCATCTTAGGTTTTATAGCCTTGATGGGTATTATTACCCGTTGCGGCATTATCATGATAGACTATGCCGAGGAACTGCGCTTGAAAGAAGGCTGTGACGTTGCGACGGCGGCAATGGAGTCGGCCAAAAGGCGTTTCCGTCCGGTGTTCCTGACCTCAATGGCAGCATCGATGGGTGTGATTCCGATGGTCATCAAAAATACACCGCTTTGGGGCCCCATGGGTGTGGTTATATGCATAGGCGCCTTGGTGTCGATGCTCTTCATCATCACCATGATTCCTGTAGGCTATTGTTTGGTAAGGAATAAGTTTAACTCAGCCAATGACGAACATGAAGAATAAATCACTTTTTACCTTTTTACTTTTTTGCCTTTTTACCTTCTCACCGGTCTTCGCCCAGCGCATCATGACGCTGGAAGAGTGTGTGGCTGCCGCCCGTAAAGACAATACGACGGCCAAGGATGCCCGGAACGACATCCTGATGGCCAAGGAGCAGCGCAGGCTGGCACGCTCGAAGTATTTCCCTACCTTGTCGGCCTCCGCTTTCCACTTCAGAAGCAGCGACTATCTTGCAAAAATCTTTATTTTGGATCAGGATGACGTGAATTCCATGAACCAGGAGTTAGAAACTGATTTTACCATGGATGATTTTTCGATTGGATTAATCAAGAGGGGATCGAGCGCCGGACTGACACTCATAGAACCCGTTTATACGGGAGGCAGGATTTCGAACTACAACAAACTGGCTGGTCTTCAGGTAGATGCCCGCAACCTGCAGCAGGAAGTGGCAGAAGACCAGATCGTGATGGATACGGAATTCCTGTACTATAAGATTCTGGAACTGCACGAGACTGACAAGACACTTGATGCCATAGAGAAGGAGTTGGAGAATATTCATCAGGACGCTATCAACGTCTGGGAGAATGGTATCGTCAATAAAAACGACGTGCTGAGTGTGGAACTGGCTCAGGATCAGTTATCGGCACTCAGGGTCAAGGCCCGCAACGGACGTAACCTGCTGCGCAGGGCGTTGGCAAAACATATCGGCATGCCTGACGAGGATATTGATGTCGACACGACCTTGAACAAGGAGATCATTGCACCTGAGCGGCTGCTCGTCAATACTCAGACCGCCGTGGAGAATCGCAGCGAGACCCGTCTGCTGGACCTATTGGTAGAAAAGTCCGTATTGGAACGTAAGATAGCCTTGGCCGACATGCTGCCCGTATTAGCCGTGGGAGCTACGGCCAGCTACAGCAAGTTTACCAGCAACGTGTGGAATTCGAGGATGATGGGATTCGTCGGTGTGCAGATGCCCCTCAGTTCGATCTGGAGTGAGCGTCACGAATATAAGCGCAAGAAAATTGAGGAACAGAAATCCAAGGATTTCCGTCAGGACAAACGAGAACTCATCTCCCTGCAGATACAGGATGCCTACGACAACCTCGAGAGCACCTACAAGCAGGTGCTGATAGCGGAGAAGAGCATTAAGAGGGCAGAGGAGAATCTACGCATCAACCGTGAACACTACCGGGAAGGCCTGACAACAATGACCGTCCTTCTGGATGCCCAGCGCCAACAGCAGCAAGCACTGACGCAACACACCTCCGCTGTCAGCGAATACCTACAGGCCAAGACACGGTATCTCATCCTGACTGGGCGACGCGATTATCAAAGATAAATGCGAAATAGACATAGAAAACGATGAAGAAAGTATTTATGTTAGCTGCATTCGTTCTCGCAGCAGTGCCTTCGATGGCACAGGTGAAGTATACCGTCAGCGGCACGTTCGCTGGAAACGGCAAGACAGTCTATCTGATAGACGAGTTAACAGAAAAGGCTATCGACAGCGTGGTTGTTGCCGACGGCAAGTTTGCTTTTGCGTGCACTGCCGACAAGGATGCCCTGATGGCTGTCAGGGCCAAGAAGAGCCACTGGACTACGCAATTCTTCAACGATGGCACGCCCGTCAGCATCAACCTCAACGACAGTACGCTGAAAGGCTCTCCGCAGAACGAGCGTTTGACGAAGATCAACTATGAGATGGAGCAGCCCAGGAAGCGTTTAGCAGCCAAGACAGCTAATCTGACCGAGGCTGACATAGAGGCGCGTGCGGATGAAATCTCGGACGAGATGAACAAGATGATTACTGCACTGACAACCCGGGCCAACAGGGCGTTTAATGAGGAGCGTAACTCGCTGATACCCGTCGCATTCGCCGGCTATTACTTCTTTGAGAATGGCGTGGAGGCATACGATGAGCTGGTGAAGCAGCAGGTGGCGTTTGCGGGCCATCCTTATCTGAAGAAGATGAGAGACGAAGTCGCAGAAGAGACAAAGCCGAAGGACGGTGAGAAGATGGCCTTCATCGGTCAGCAGTACACCGACCTGGAGATGGCCGACCCCGACGGCAAGATGCACAAGATCAGTGAGCTGGTGGGCGAGGGCAAGTTTGTGCTCGTCGACTTCTGGGCTTCATGGTGCGGACCTTGCAAGGCTGAGATGCCTAACGTGCTGGAGGCCTACAACAGATTCCACGACAAGGGATTTGAGGTCATCGGTGTGTCGTTCGACCAGAAAAAGGAGGCTTGGGTCAAGGCCATCGGTCAGCTGAAGATGCCTTGGCTGCAGATCTCCGACCTGAAAGGCTGGGAGTGTGCCGCTGCCCCCATCTACAAGATTAACAGCATCCCCGACAATATCCTCATCGATCCGCAAGGTAAGATCATCGACCGCGGTCTTCGCGGAAAGGCACTGCACAGTCGGTTGGAGTCAGTAGTCAGGAGTCAGGAGTAAGGAGTAAGGAGTAAGTAGAAAGTAGAAA
This sequence comes from Prevotella sp., assembly GCA_017556145.1. GTDB lineage: Bacteria > Bacteroidota > Bacteroidia > Bacteroidales > Bacteroidaceae > Prevotella. The sequence continues at coordinate 4,446 of JAFZCU010000241.1, forward strand.
GTAGAAATATGAATATTAAATTACACACCCCCAAGAGTCTGAAGACGGGCAGCGGAATGGCTTCCTTGAAGCAATTCCTGCTGTCGCTCTTCGCCACCAGCGTATCCATTGCACTCACGTTTGGCACGGCAGCCATCATCGATTACAATGCAAAGCAGAAGTCAAAACGCGAGATCGTGATGATGGTGATGTACGATATGTACAACTCGTTGCAGTCGATACAAAAAGCCGACTCGACCATCCAGCAGGCGATGGATTTGCAGTTGCAGATAGCAGAAGATACCACCAAGTTCGAAACGCAGCGATACATATTTGCACAACTGATGCCGAAGGCAGAATATACCGAGACCACGGAGCGCATCTTCTCGTCGAGCATCGAAACCATCAACACCGTTGGCAATGTGCTTTTCACCGAGAATGTGGCAGAGTTCTATCAGATGCGCAAGTTTTACAAGACAACGGTCTGCGACTCCATAGCCAATGATATAGTCCGTAGCAAGCCATTTTCTTCTTTAAAGAATTTATTTAATTTCGAATACTCTTTCTATACTATAATGAGCAGTGGTTACCTGAGGGACATGCAGCGTAAGTATGCCCAGTGCAAGCAGATGATGGAAGTTACCGATGCTGATATCGACGCTTATCGCGAGCAACGCGCGCAGATAGACAAAAGCATGACGGACGATGATGCTTCCGACGACTCATTAAAAAACAGATTCATAGAGATACAATCTGCTATTGAAGCCGCAAAGGCAAAACTGAAGTTGGAATAACAATATGAATAAGACCAGATTGTGGATGCTCGCCGTCATCCTCGTCATCTGCGGCACGAAGCCCGTCGTCCTCTACACTGTTTAAAATAAGGAATGAACGATTCTGTTAACAAATAATAAGCAAGCAAACTCAGATAACAACGGTTTCCGCCAAGTTTCACGAACGTTATTGAATAAACAGCAAACGCTTGTTTTTTTACCCTTAATGTCATACCGGCCCTCAACAGAGGTATCACGTCGGTAATCGGTTGCATAGTTAGGCATTTACCTAGAAACATTCAGCTATTCCAAAAAGCCGGCGGTAATATAGAGACCGTCGGCCATATTGCGTGTATCTCAACGATTGCGCAGGAACAATCAATAATATCAACATTTTAGCGGCTGTGAAAAGGCACGGCCAGAGTGAAATGAGTGAATGAAGTCTCGCGAGTGAAAAGTATACAATTCTGACACTTCTTCCTCACAAACTCAAACAAATGGAAAACTATAATGTAGAGAAGAATTATGATCTGCTGCTGAATGAGAATGCAGTACTGAAGACTGCTGTAGTTAGCATCGCTAAAAGTTTACAGACGCTTGGGTTCTTTGAACTTGAGAGTACAGTAGCTGGGAATGGCCCAAAGATAGTCTTCGATACCAGCTATGGCAAACGGCACGACATCATGATGTATTTCGTAGAAATGACATCGAAGGGTCTGATTGAGAATACGGAAAAGTCCTTATTCGAATTCCTCTCTGAAACGACCAACCTTGGATCTGTTACGGCAATCCGAAACATGTACTACCGCTGTCAGCGCGAGTATGTCCGAAAGTGACATTGTAGTATCATTGTTTTCTTGGTCTTTCCAGCTATTTCCTGTATCTTTGCCGCCGAGACATAATCTTTATCGTTATGAATGAAGAGAAACCTAAGAAGAAACGAAAGAAGAAGGCCGCTGCCGAATCTGACAATGGCGAGAAGGAGCACAAGAAAAACTGGCGGGAGATGAATGCTACGCCGGAGGAGATAGTGCACTTCCTCAACGACCGCATCTACCTGCGGCGCAACCTCGTCACGCTTCGTACCGAATGGCGGGAACCGTCAAGCTACGAGAGCGACGGTACCAGCGTGTGGCAGCCCATGAGCGACTGGAAGCTGAACACGCTGTGGAGGCAGATGATGAAGGAGAAACCCGTGCTGTTTGATCACATGAGGAAGGTGATCAACTCCGACAGCTTCCCTGACTACCATCCCTTCCGCTATTACCTGGAACACCTGCCGCCGTGGGATCATGAGAACGACCATATCCTGATGATGTCGCTGTCGGTCAACGTGAAGGGCGATGCGGAACAGCAGCTGCTGTTTGCCGAGTACTTCAAGAAGTGGCTCGTTGGCATGGTGGCCGGCTGGGTTGACGAGCGCGAGGTGAACCACGTCATCCTGATCTTCATCGGCGAGCAGGGCATCTACAAGACCACCTGGTTCAACTACGTCCTGCCGCCGGAGTTGCGTTCTTACTTCTACACGAAGACCAATGCCGGAAGGATGACAAAGGATGACCTGCTGGTGCTGGCACAATACGGACTCGTCTGTTACGAGGAGCTCGACACAATGTCGGCACGTGAACTGAACCAGCTGAAGTCGGCCGTGACGATGCCGTCGGTCGACGAACGGGCACCCTATGCCTCTTTCACCGACCACCGCAAGCACATCGCCTCGTTCTGCGGCACGGGCAACAACGTGCAGTTCCTCTCCGACACTACGGGTACGCGCCGGTGGCTGCCCTTCGAGGTGGAGAGCATCGAGTCGCCCCGCGAACACCCCTTCGATTACGAGGCCATCTACGCACAGGCCTACGCCCTCTACCGCGAGGGCTTCCGATACTGGTTCTCGCCGAAGGAAATCAGACAACTGATGGAACATAACAGCCGGTTTGAGACGCCGAAGGACGAACTGGAACTGGTGGACTATTACTTCAGCCGACCGTCGGGAGCCAATGCCGGGGAATTCATGCCGACGGCCATCGCACAGCAGATTGTCAGCACGCCTGGTACACGTGTGAGTACCGTGGCCCTTGGCCGTGCCTTCTCGAAACTGGGTTTTGAGCAGAAGACCGTCAACAGATGCCGCGGCTTCTATGTCGTGCGCCGTACCGATGAGGAACGCCGCATGCGGGCCCGTTCGCTGGCCTTCGAAGCCGGTCGTGAGGTGACACAGATCACAGATGACACAGATACTTTCTGATAGTCCTCGCGTACCGCGCACGCCTATGCGGTACGCGAGGACTTTATCATATTATCTGTTATATCTGTTTATCTGTAGAGTTTAGACATAAGGACATAAAAAACATAAGCAATGAAAGCAATGACAAGAAAGCAGCTGGCTATTCGTGCCGATGTAACAACAAAGACGTTGGCAAACTGGATAAGACCATATTATGACCAGCTCCGTGCAATGGGCATGCGACCCTATCAGATCCTGCCACCCAAGGTTGTAGAATGGCTTGCCAGGCAGTATGGCATTGATATTGAGGAATAGAGTAGTCTGAAACATCTATTTGACCCAACGCAGGCGATAGATATAGCCGGGAGATGGATCAACAACAACATGATAATATTGTTTGTATAGACAATTAAAGTCTACACTCTCAATATATTCATAGTCAGAATCGATTTCTTGACTTATCATTTTACGTTCAAAGATAGCTTTCTCAGCGTACCCTGCTGGTTTGTAGGCAAGCAGAACTCGAAACTGCATGATATCAATAGGTGACTCCAGCCGGCAATAGATGAAGGGCTGAGCCATGCCGTCGTGATCATCGTTTTCCGTTTTGACATGTACAACAGTACTTTCATTATAGGTCAATGGCTTTTTAAACTTCAATATAGCACTGTCCCATTGCTTGGCATCATCATGATGAGTTATATTATCTATCACCTGGCTATTTGACCATATTTTCGGCATCAGTGACCCTGTCCACTTGAACTTATATTCTATTTGAGAGAGAAACATCCTCTTGCATTGAATCAGACGGAATATCTCAAAAGTAGACTTTATCCCATCATCAGTCTGATAGACATAGAATGAAGATATTCCTTTATATTCCTTTCCATAGTTCTGATCAAGCATCTTGTTAATTGCTAGGATAATTCCGATTAATACAAGAATAATAGACAAGCACAATGTGGCAAGTGCGATAATAGTGGCATTTTTGTCGGATAAGACAACAATGATGAGTCCGATGATAGAACATACGGATGCAGCAAAGGCAAAGTACGGTCTGATAAAAGTATTAATAATATTTTTCATTGTAAATAAGATTTAAGATAAGGAGAGAATACCCTCCTTGTTTGTTAAACACTCGGAAAAATGTGAATAATTAAGCGTCTGTTCCCATAATAATGTCCTCCATATTTTAATTGATGGTGCAAAGATAAGGAGAATAAATGAAAGTTCCAAATAATTCATGTACTTTTTTATCGAGATGATAGTTTTTCCCTTTAAAAACGAATAGGAAAAGATACGAAAAGATACGAAAGGATGGGAAAAAGTGCGAAAATGACATTTGGGATTTTCGTATCTTTGTATCCGGTAAGCAAGACGAACCGAAGGGATGTCTTCCATGGTTTGTTCAGACGTCTTGGACGACTCATTCAGATTATTCCTTACCCCCTATAGGGATTATCTGAACACGTCATTGAGACTATCCGGATAGCACGAAGAGACTATCTGAATGACCCGTAGTTGACCCCCTCCCGTCTCGGCTGCCAAGAACATTAAATTAGGAGTGCCCCTATGGGGCAGAAATTAAACAAAATTTGACCCAAAATTAATCAAAATGATTTTGTACAATTTTGAAATAAATTTTGAATAATTTCTCCGCGACAGCGGACTTAAGAACTTCAATTCTTCAATTTTTTAAAATGAGTCAGAAGTACATTAAATCACAGAACAGGAATTCGCATAATGCGATGAGCTACGGCAAGTACTACGCGACTGCCGTGTATGACAACCGTTTCATCGGAACGGAGGAGCTGGCGGACTTCATCCAGCAGCAGGCGTCGGTGAAGAAGTCTGACATCAAGGCCGTGCTCGACGAGCTGGGCGCCGCCATGAAGCACTACTTCGAACTGGGCCAGAAGGTGAAACTCGACGGCATCGGCATCATGAAGGTGGGCTTCTCGTCGATCGGCGTGTCCAGGATCGAGGACTGCACCTCTGCCACGATCACCACGCGCCGCGTGCTGTTCCAGCCGGAGACGGAGCGTGTCGTGGTGGGTCAGGAGAAGAAGCCCGACGGCAGCGTGAAGCAGAAGTACGTCAACGCCATCACCCTCTTGAAGGACGTGGTCTTCGAGGAGAC
>JAFZCU010000242.1 GCA_017556145.1 Prevotella sp.
CGTGCGGCAATATCATCAGCAAGGCAGTCAGGCGGGCGGGGATGTAATTCGCCGCATCATCGATACGGGCAGCCCAACAGCCAAAGTCCTTGTATCGTTCTGTGCGATAGCCTATCATCGAGTCGAGTGTGTTCACCATCTTATAGGCCACCATCGCAGGCACACCCCCTATCGCCAACCAGAACAGCGGCGCTATCACGCCATCGCTCAGATTCTCTGCCAACGTCTCCAAGGCCGCTGTACGAACCTCTTGGGCGGAGAGTTCTGAAGTGTCGCGCCCCACGATACGAGCCACCTGTTTCCGCCCTTCTTCCAAGGAACGATCCACAGCATGAAACACCTCCCGAACCTCACGGATCAACGTCGTTCCGGCCAGACAACAGAAAATAGCTATCACATCGAAAATAGGCGCAAAGATGCCTAATAGATGTCTGATGACCCAAACTATTCCTAACACCAACAGAATCAGGCCAACAGCCAATAAAGCTCCTTTTAGCATCCGATGGCTACCTTTATTCAGCCGATGCTCACCACTGGCAATCATCTTGCCAAATCCCACGACAGGATGGGGCAACCATGCAGGGTCGCCCAACAAAAGGTCGAGCAGCCAGCCGATAAGGAGTGATATAACTTTAGTCATCTGAGAGTATCTGATAGAGTCGTGGAATATCTACGTATTTACGGACATGCTCTGCAAGCTTGTCGTATTGCTGTTCCTTGAAATCAGAGTAGTTGACTGCGGTAGCAAATTTTTCACTTTTCACTTTTCCTTTTTCACTTAACAAGTGTTCGATGACAGGAGCGTTATCGAGGAAACCATGAATATAGGTTCCAATACAATGATCGGTCTGCAGAATGGACTGGTCTGTATCGCTAACGCCTTGATGAATCTCGTAGCCCTGACACGTCTGACCTTCGAATTGGAAGGTGACCTGTTGAGTGGTCTTCTCATGAGTCATGGTGGTATGGATAGGTAACAGACCAAGGCCTGGCAGACTGGCGATACTGCCCTCAATGCCGTCGGGGTCGCTGATGGTCTGTCCCAGCATCTGATAGCCGCCACAGATACCAATCACCATCATTCCATCACGATGGGCACGGATAATGGCCTGCGCACAACCATTGCGGCGTAGTTCTAACAGATCATCAAGTGTTGCCTTCGTGCCAGGCAGGATAATGATGTCAGCCCGACTGATATCTGACACATTATTTGTATAGAAAAGGTTGACACGCGGATCTCGCTCCAACGTATCGAAGTCGGTAAAGTTACTGATATGTCGCAATAGCACCACCGCAACGTTCACCTTTCCCTCTGCTAACTCGCGCTGTTTCTTTTCAAGACTTACAGAGTCCTCTTCCTCGATATAGATGTCTTTATAATATGGTACGACACCCAAGACGGGCACGCCACAGATATCCTCCAACATCTTCCGGCCTTCCTCGAAGAGTCGCATATCACCACGAAACTTATTGATAATAATGCCCTTGATGCGCTTACGGTCCTCGGGCGTCTGCAACATGATACTGCCATAGACGGAGGCAAACACACCACCACGATCGATATCGCCCACCAAAACGACATCGGCATTGGCATGACGGGCCATTGGAAGATTCACCAGGTCAGTATCTCGCAAGTTTATCTCTGAGATGCTGCCAGCCCCCTCCATCACGATGGGATTATAACGGGCAGCCAATCGATCGAATGCATCGCACACCTCTTTGCGAAAGTCTATTCTCCTGACTCCTGACTCCTGACTCCTGACTCCCCAATAATCATACGCATTCTTATTGCCAATGGGCTTGCCGTTCAGCACCACCTGCGAGGTATGGTCGCTCTGTGGTTTCAGCAGCAAGGGATTCATGTCTGTATGACAGGGGATGCCAGCAGCCTCAGCCTGCACAGCCTGAGCACGACCAATCTCCAAGCCTTCTGGTGTGGCATAGCTGTTGAGCGCCATGTTCTGGGCCTTGAAAGGAGCGGGATTGTAGCCATCCTGCTTGAAAATGCGACACAAGGCTGTTGCAATCACGCTTTTGCCTACGTCACTACCCGTTCCAGCCAACATGATTGGTCGAAGTAATTTACGATTTGACAATTTAATATTTACCATTTAAATGTTATACAAATGAGTATATGAGGCCAGCACATTCTTATACTTAAATACAGGTGTATCCACAGGTTCGCCCTTTGCATTGTAGACCTGTGTGACTGACTGTGGTTTCTGCCCTATAAATTGCGTATAGTGGAACTCGTGTCCCCTATACGCTTTACCATCAAGTTCAAACATCCGATAACCGAGTGAGAGTTTACGGTCGGCCTTTCGCGCTGTGATGGCGTATGGCAGCACGCCACACATGGGATACTCCCCCTCATCAGTTACGATTTTCTCACAGAGATACATCATACCGCCACATTCAGCAACAATCCTTCCGCCTTGCTCAGCATACGCCTTGATGGCCTTACGGCAAGCTTCATTCTTCACCAGCGCCTCCAGATGCTTTTCCGGATAGCCGCCAGGCAGATAGAGCAAATCGATATCTGTCAGCTCTGGGATCTCTGTTTCTGGGTCGAAGACACTTACATCAGAAAAGAAGTCGATAGTTTCTTGATAGACGAAAGAGAATGCCTCCGCATTGCGGGCTATGAGGACTTTTTGTTCCCAGCGTGGGAACGTGTTGTTCCCAGTGTGGGAATATGATGTTCCCAGCGTGGGAACATTTAGTTTAGTCAGTCCTTCCCAGCTGACATGTTGCTCTAATAAGGCCGTCAGCTCGCCGTTCTCTGTCTTTTCAGAGAAATCAAGTCCCAGATATCGTGAACCTTGTTCGAGAGCGGGTGACTTAGGCAAATAGCCGAAGCACTCAATATGCAGGTCTTCGCACACCTGCTGGAGCATGCGGAAATGCTTTTCCGATCCCACCTTATTAAATATAACGCCACAGATGCGCACATCTTTTCGGAAGTTGATGAAACCTTGCAACAGAGGTGCCATTGAATAGGCTGCCGACTTGGCATCAACCACCAGTATGACAGGAATGCCCAGCACGCTGGCAATCTCTGCAGAAGAACCCTTGTCACGATCATAGCCATCGAAGAGTCCCATCATGCCTTCCACGATACAGACATCAGCGTCCTCTCCATAGTGGGCAAAGAGTTCACGCACATGCTCTGGCATTGCCATAAACGTGTCGAGGCTGATGCTGGGTCTCCCACAAACCGCTTCATGGAATTTTGTGTCGATATAGTCAGGTCCGCATTTGAATGGCTGAACCTTCATGCCTTTTGAGGTGAATATCGCCATCAATCCTCGGGCAATTGTCGTCTTGCCTGAGCCGCTGGTCGGTGCTGCAATCAAAAAGGCTGTCTTAAGTGCCATCTTTGTAGAAATTTGATGCAAAATTAAAAAAAATCCATGAAATATGCATATCCTATGGAAAAAAGTTGTATCTTTGTCGCCAAAATATGGCAATCTGGTGGCAGTAGCCGCCATGATGTAAGGGAATCCGGTGAGAGTCCGGAACTGTACCTGCAGCTGTAATCCCCCTTGAAGGGTCTGCTTGTATAACGCCACTGACAAGATGTCGGGAAGGTAAAGCAGACTGGGGAAAGTCAGAAGACCTGCCTAATAAATGAAAGTACGGCCGTACAGGGATATGCGGTGCGGAAAAGATGACATTGTTATGATGAAGAAATTGACAGTAGGTCTGCTGGCTATATGCGTAGCGGTATCTGTCGAGGCACAGAGTGATATCTGGCGCTCTGACTCGTTGCAGGAAGTGGTGGTGACGGGAACCGGCACCCAGCACCTGCTGAAGGATGCGCCTGTGCAGACGGAGGTAATCACGCAGAAGATGCTGCGCAACTACGGCGGAAAGAGTCTGGAGGATATTCTGGCCGGTCTGACGGCATCATTTGCCTTTGCCGAGGGAGATATGGGCTCACAGATGCAACTCAACGGTTTGGGTAACAGTTATATTCTGATACTGATCGACGGTAAACGCATTCATGGTGATGTGGGTGGCGAGAACGACCTTGGACTGATTGATCCGCACAATATTGAGAAGATAGAAATCGTAAAGGGAGCACAGAGTGCGCTCTATGGCAGTGATGCGATGGCTGGCGTTGTAAATATTATTACCAAGAAACATACCGAGAAAGGAATCTATGCCGACAATAGCACTCGCTACGGATCGCACAATGACCTTCGCCAGCATAACAGCATAGCTTTTACGTTAGGAAAGCTCTCATCGCAAACCAACTTCCAGTTGCAGCGTAATGACGGTTGGCAGAATACGACTGAAGAATTTGCCGAGGCTATGGTGCTGACTGACAGCAAGAACAAAACGGTAAATAAGTTCCGCAATTGGCAAATAGCCGAACGTATCACCTACCGGCTGTCACCTAACAGCCAGCTGTATGCTGAGGGGACCTACTACAAGAAGAACATCATGCGCCCTCAGGATGGCACCCATCCCAGTTGTGATGTTTATACTTACGATTTGCGATACAACAATGCATCAGCTTCTGTAGGCGGAAAATGGAATCCTGGCGGTAAAAAGGATGTCATCACACTCGACATAGACTGGAACAAGCACGCCTATTATTACGACTACACAAAAGGCACATACGAGTATGTATTGCTGAAAGGTGAAGAGTATGGAGATATGGACGGCGAATGGTATTCTGTACTGATGAAACCAGGACAGAGTAAGTTGCAGAGTGACCAACAGCGCGTGATGGGCCAGTTGAAGGGTATCTTTTATCTGCCCTATGACAACACGCTGAGCGCAGGCGCAGAATACCGCTATGACTATCTGAAGGCCCCTGACAGGACTGAAACAGGCACAGCCAGTGATAGAACGGCAGCTCTCTACGTACAAGACGAACTTGATATGCTGAAATGGTTGAATATTACAGCCGGACTCCGATTGGTGGAGAATCGCAATTTTGGCTTCCGTCTGACTCCAAAAGTGAGTGCTATGCTGTCTGTTGATGACTTCCGATTCAGATTGGGTTGGAGCCAGGGTTTCAAGACACCTACTGTAAAAGAACTTCATTATCGTTATCTGCACGTGATGGGCAGTAGTACATTCTTTAATATAGGTAATACCAATCTTGATCCCCAGACCAGCAACTATTACTCGGCTAATGCAGAGTATCGTGGGCGAAAGGTAACGGCTTCAGTAACAGGTTATCTGAACAAGCTCGACAATATGATTGCGCTGGTAAACGTTCCTCCTGGTGAGATTCCTGCCGGCATCACTACCGCCTATCTTGGCGATGGCAGCAGCAATGTCCAGGCACGTATGTATAAGAATATGGATGATGCCAGAACTTGTGGCGTAGATGTTACGATGTCGTATAAGCCGATGAACGACCTGACGCTGAATGCTGCCTATAGTTACCTTGACACAAAAGCCCATCTTTACGACGAGCAAAAGGATAAGATGAATACCGTTGTGATAGATGGTACTGCCCATCATAAATGGAACGTTTCGGCTATGTTTAGTCATACATTCAGCCCCAGTTATTCATTAGGCGTCAGCCTCTCGGGTCGTGGTAGCAGCAAACGCTACTATGAGAATAATGGCGATGGTAAGGCTTTCCAGATATGGCGCATCAACACCACTCACGACCTTGGAAAGACGAACAAGATGCTGGCATACAGATTAGAATTTGGAATAGACAACATCTTCAATTATGTGGATCGTACCATGCGCCCTTATCACCTTGGAAACAACACCTCGGGGACTACGGTTTATGGCACTTTCAGCATCAAGTTTAAATACGGAAAACGAGTTAAACAACATAATTTATCAACAAAACAAAAAAACAACGATGAAGAAGATTAAGTCTTTTATCCTGGCTACGATGGCATTTGCCCTGACAGCCCCTGTGTTCACCGCATGTAGCAGTGATGACAAAAATGAAACAGTAGAGAACATCATTTCCGAGTTCTCTGTCAACGACAAGATGGTGGCCGCACAGAAAGCCAAGTCCGGAAAGGATGTCGCCGTGCTGCTGGTAGCCTTTGGTTCTACTTGGAACAATGCTTTCCTGGCATTCGACAAGACCAAGGCAGCCTACGAGGCCGCTTTCCCAAATGCCGATGTCTATGTATGCTTCTCCAGCGACATCTGTATCAACCGTGCCAGCGTTGGTGAGAACGTCGATGACAATGGCAACATCGTAAAGCGCGACTATTATGAGCCTCGCTACCTACTCCATGCTATCGGTGCTGCCAAGTACAGCAAGATCTACGTACAGTCGCTGCAGGTCATTCCTGGTGAGGAGTTTGCCGCTGTAGTGGCCAGCGTGAAGAAGTTTATGAACAACGGTTACATTGGCAATGCTCATTTGGACGATGCCTATCTGGCAAAGTTGGCAGATAATGAAGCCATCTTCCTGGGTATGCCTCTGCTGAACAATCCTGAAGTAGATGTTCCTGAGGTTGCCAAGCAGCTGAATGCGCTCTATAGCTCTGAGGCACAGCAGGGCGTTGTCGCTTTCATGGGTCACGGCAACCCTGACACCTACGACACCTTCAAGGCTAACGTCCGTTATGAGCAGTTGGAAGAGGAACTGCAGAAGTTCAGCCCTAACTATTTCGTAGGAACCGTTGATATGCCCGACAACTACAAGCAGGACGTTTGGGCTCGTATGAAGGCTAAGGGTATCAACAGCGGTAAGGTTTATCTCCATGCCCTGATGTCGATTGCTGGTGACCACGCTCACAACGATATGGCTGGCGAAGGCGACGAGTACTGGGATGCAAGCGAGGAAGAGTCAGAGGACAACAGCTGGTTCGAGTTCTTCAGCCATAAGGGTTACAACGTAACTGTTCCTGTATCTGGCAAGCACCCACAGGGTCTGCTTGAACTCTCAGGTGTTCTGAATGTTTGGATCAACCACACCAAGAATGCTGAGTTCTTGGAGGATGCCTACCACTCTATGTATCCAGAGGAATAAATCTCTCTCATGAATTATAGATCGCTAATTATCTTAACGGTGGCACTCCTTTCGGGGAGTGCCGCTTTCCCCCAAATTCACACGATGACTCGCAAAGACTCATCGGTGATCAATCGTACCTATAATCTCAACCCTGTGGTAGTCACAGGCTCTGGCCATCACCAGCGTCTGAAATCGACTGCTACACCCGTCCATGTGCTTTCTTCCCAAGAGATACGTGAACAGGGCATCAGCACCTTCGACGCCGCCCTGACACGCATGATGCCGCAGGTCTCGATGGCCCCCAACTCCATGGGAACCTTCCTGCGTCTGAACGGACTGGGTAACAAATACATCCTTATTCTGATAAATGGTCAGAAACTCTCAGGCGACATCTCCAATAATGTAGACCTGAACCGTATCAACATGAGCCGTGTGAAACGTATCGAGGTGCTCGATGGAGCCGCTTCGTCACTCTATGGCTCTGACGCCATCGCAGGTGTCATCAATATCATCACCGACCAGCCCACACAGCAACTCGTCGGCATCACCAGCGACACCCATATCAGCGGACATGGCGCGTTGACAGAGGCCGTAAGCCTCGACATCTACAAAAACGGCTTCGGCTCCTATACCTCGTTTACTCACGACCGTGCCGACAGCTATCAGACGACAGACCTTGAATACGTCAAAGGCTCTGATACACAAACACAGCAGACGATAGCTCCCCTGTTCACGGGCTATCGTTCAAACATCCTCGGACAGAAATTCACCTATAACCCTAATCAGCATCTGGCGCTGAATGCGGGTTTAGACTATTCATATAAAATCACCGACCGTCCTGAGACCCGCTCAGACATCACAGGTGGTACTAAGTACGAAATGCGGTATAAGGGCTTCCGTTGGAACGTAGGCGGCATCTACAAATTTACGAGTCGCAATAGCCTGCAGGCCGACTTCACGGTCGACCGCTTCCGCTATGGCAAAGAATACGACGTTGAAACTAAGACCAATGCCATCGGCGACTATGTCCAGTCGAAGAAACAGCGGATGATGGAGGGCGAACTCAAGGGCATTCTCGGCCTCTCGGCCAATTCTACCACTATCTTCGGCGCCGACTGGCGTAAAGACTATCTCACGGCCACCTCGGGCAATATCGACCAGAATATCTATACCCTTGCAGCCTATGCCCAGCACGAGCAGAAGTTTTTGAAAGACCTCACGGTTACTATCGGACTTCGTCTGACACACCACGAAACGTTTAATAACCATCTGACACCAAAGGCCACGTTGATGTATGCTCCGGGAAATTTCCGTTTCCGTGCTACTTACTCCGCTGGTTTCCGTGCACCCGGTCTCGACGAACTCTATTACCACTATTTCGCCGTGAATCGTGGCAAGCCACAAATCAGTTTTGGTAATCAGGACCTGAAACCAGAGAAGAGTCATTATTTCTCGCTGAATGCCGAGTATCGCGATAATGTGATTGCCGTGAGTTTGACGGGTTATCTCAATCGTATCAACGACATGGTAGTCAAGCAGAATGTAGAAGTAGATGATGCCAGCCGAACGATGCTGATGAAAGAGTTCCCAGAGATGACGCAGGATCAAGCAGACAAGATGGTGAGTTACGCCCTCTATCAGAATAGCGATAAGGGCGATGTGAAGGGCGTGCAGCTCAATGTCTCTGCAAATATCTTTCAGGGCTTTAACCTCTCTGCCAACTATGTCTATACTTACGCCCGCACCAAGAGCGGTGAAGAGTGGAGTGTGCTGGAACGTAGCATCCGTCATGCCGCCACCATCGCCGCCAACTATCATCATACTTGGGGCAAATACGGAC
>JAFZCU010000053.1 GCA_017556145.1 Prevotella sp.
GTTGTCCATCACCACCTGTCCTGTCAGCGTCTCGGCCATCGGTGCCTGTCGCTCGGCGTGGGTCACAAAATAAGCCGTGTGCTTCAGTCCGTCCATCGCCTTGAAACCATATTTCAGGGCGAGGTTCTGGTGGGGCACATGGCAGTCGTTACACGTGGCGTCTCTTCCGTGAGAAGAATGGCTCCACGTGGCATAGTAAGGTGTCATGATGTGGCAGTTGACGCAGGCCGACGGGTCATCGCCCACGAAATAGGTGTGCGCCCTGAGCAGATACATAAACAATCCGCCAAGACCACATACAACGCCAGCCACAACCAGCAGGCCTATCTTCTGCCTGTATGAGAACCAGTCTCGAAAGGATAGTAGTTTGCGTAGACTCATATAAATAACTTTGGGGCGAATATACGAAAAAAATTCGGTAAAAGCTAACAAATCTACGCTTCCTTAACATCATTTAGGAGTTTAGCTACCCAATTAATCGATCATTGCTAACAAAAATGAGTTTATTTTACTACCTTTGCAGGCCGTGGCCCGTAGCCATGATGCCTACAACCGCATTCATGAAGATCTCAGTTGTTCTTTTTGTAACTCTGGACGGCCCATACGCCCATGAGGGAGGCGATGATGGCAAGAGCCAACACTTGGTGGGCAATGGCATGGAAAGTACCGCCACGTACGAAGACGGTACGGATGGCATCAGCAAAGTAGTGCATGGGATTGACGTAGGTGGTTAGGTAGGCCCAGTGGGGCATGGAGCGGACGGGGGTGAAAAGCCCGGAGAGTAGCATCAGGCACACTACGAAGAACCACATCACCAACATGGCCTGCTGCATGGTGTCGCTATAGTTGGAAACGATAAGTCCAAAGCTGCTAAAAAACAACGCCAGGAGGATAGCCAGCAAATAGACAAGCCAAAGCGGCCCCTGACAGGTGATGTCATAGACGAGCCATGAGAGTATGAGGCAGAGGGTGAGCACCACTAAACCGATAATCCAATAAGGAATCAGTTTGGCGAGGATAAACGACCACTTAGAAACAGGGGTGACATTGATTTGTTCAATGGTACCCTTTTCCTTTTCACCCACGATGTTCAGCGCCGGTAGGAAACCACAGAGCATCATCATCAGAATACCCATCAGAGCAGGAATCATAAAGACCTTGTAATTCTGACCTTTATTATATAATGTGAGGAGAGAAGGAGAAAAGGATACAGAACCCGAGACAATCTGCTTCAGATATGCTGAGCCTATCGAACCTTTCGTACCATTGACAGCATTGGCAGCGATGAGGTATTTGCCATCGCGGATTTCGAGGATGATATCAGCCTTCGAGGTCTCGATATCCTTCATGGCTTCTTGGTAGGTCGCCCTCTGGCCATTGAAGATAAAGTAGTTCGAGGCCTCAATCTGGTGGACGAGTTGCTGCGACTGCGTAGTACGGTCTATATCTACTACATCCACGCGGATATTCTTCACCTCCTGGTTCATCACCCACGGCATGACGCACATCACCATGATGGGGAAGATGAAGATGATCCTCGGCATAAACGAGTTGCGCCGAATCTGCAGGAACTCCTTTTGGATGAGATACTTTATCATAGTCGCGTCTTGAATTTCTTAAGTGAGACAACAAGCAACAGAGCGGTCATGCCGATAAGGATCACCACCTCTTGCCATACTTCCTGAATGCCCACGCCCATAATCATCAGTTTGCGCATGGCCTGGATATAGTAACGGGGCGGAATGACAGCCGAAATCCACTGAAGCACAGTAGGCATCGACTCCACAGGGAACAGCATGCCTGATAGCATGACGGTAGGCAACAGCAGCACCATTGCTGATACAAGAAGAGCCACGAACTGCGTCTGTGCGATGTTCGAGATAAGCAGTCCTAATGAGAGCGCCAGCAGAATATAGATAAGCGAGACAATGAGTATCCACCCAAGACCACCTTGCAACGGCACATCGAGCACGGTGGCTGACATCAGCAGGATAACCGCCAGAATCACCAGAGCCAGCAACAAGTAAGGCACTACCTTTGCCACAATAATCATCAGCGGACGGACGGGCGACACGAGCAAAACCTCCATAGTTCCACGCTCCTTTTCGCGGACAATCGAAACTGAGGTCATCATGGCGCACATCAACAGCAACAGCATGCCCATGATGGCAGGCACGAAGTTGTAGGCCGACTTCATCCTTGGATTATAGAGCAGTTTCTGACTGATTAGCGACACATTCGGATTTGCGACAACTTGCTGGGCGTAAGTCGTCCATTGCTGCGCCATATTGGGATCGCTACCATCAACGATAAATTGCGCACCACTCTTCTTACTGGCGAAATCCTTAGCAAAGATGATAGAGAGGTCGGCCTTCTGACTGCGGATCATCCATTCCGCATCTTTCGGCGTGTTTACCGTTTTGACAATCGTAAAGTATTCCGAGGCAGCGAGTCGCTCTACGGCCTGCTGCGTCTGATAGTCCATCTGCGATGTCACCACCACCGTACGCACATTCTTCACATCATTAGTGATGGCAAAGCCAAATAGCAGCATCATCACAACGGGCATGCCAAAGAGAATCAACATCGTACGCTTGTCGCGCAGGATGTGTTTGGCTTCCTTGATGACGAATGATATAAATTGTTTCATACCTTATTCTCCTCTCTTTGCCTCACGGGCTAAGTAAGTAAACACATGATCCA
>JAFZCU010000054.1 GCA_017556145.1 Prevotella sp.
ATCTTCCAACCGATGGAGGCAATAAAAATACTCATCAACGGCGAGAGATAGTTAAAGAAACAATACGGCAAATAAGTCAGTGTTGCGACACCAAGCACCGTACTCTGCGTGAGACCGCAGGTATTCCAGGGCACCAGTACAGAAGTAACCGTAGCACCGTCCTCACAGCTTCGGCTCAAGAGTCTCGGTTCATAGCCCCGTTCACGGAACGTGTCCTTAAACATTGAACTGGAAAGCATAATCGACAGATACTGGTCTGCCATCGCGATATTACAGAAAATAGCTGTGCCCACGGTAGAAGCCACCAACGAAGCAGTCCCACGAACCAGGCGAAGAATGAGTCGCATCAGATCCTGCAACTGTCCAGTAGCCGTCAGTGCACCGCCAAACGTCTGCGCACAGATAATCAGCCAGATAGTAGGCATCATACCCGCCATACCACTGGTGTGTACCAGTTCGTTGAGTACAGGGATACCCGTCTCAATATCAGTGCTGCCATAGCACACCTGCATCATGCCTTTGTATTGTGCAAGCAGCCCCTGCCCTTCCTCACCAGAAATCTGATGAACCAGTTGCGGCTGCACTAGTAGTGCAACGACTACTGCCAAGAGTATCGCCAGAAACAATACCACCATCGAGGGCCAGCGACGAGCTATCATTACCCCCGTCAGCACAGGCACGACCAAAAGCCAGGGCGAGATCACAAAGGTATGCTGAAGGCCCTCCATAAACTCGGCCACATTACCATGTCCTGATACATTCATCGTCAGACCGGCAATCAGGAAGATGGTCAGGGAGATGCAGAACGTTGGCACCGTGGTATAGAGCATATAGCGGATATGGGTAAAGAGCGGTGTACCGGAAACGCTCGATGCCAAAACCGTTGTATCAGACAGCGGTGAGAGCTTATCCCCGAAGTAGGCACCTGTAATAATCGAGCCTGCAATCCACCCGTCATCAAAGCCATGTGCCTTACCAATACCCATCAGCGCCAATCCAATAGTGGCCACAGTGGTCCATGAGGAACCGATCATCAGACTGACCAATGCACAAAGAATACTACTGCTGACAAGGAATACCTCTGGACGGATGATCTGCATGCCATAGTAGATCATTGTGGGTACAATGCCCGACACCATCCACGTGCCACCGATGGCACCAATCAACAGCAGAATAATAATCGCTGGTGTACAACTGGCAATCTTTGAAGTTATCTCCTTTTCAAGGTTCTCCCATTCCAAGCGCTTCGAGAAATGCCCGATCAGCACGCTGACAGCCGAAGCCACCAGCAGCGACACCTGCGAGGCACCATCCAATGTTGCGTTGCCGAACACGGCAACGCAACACGTGATGAGTAGGATGAGAACCAAAAAAGGGACAAAAGCCATCGTAAGTCTATTCTACTTACTCCCCAACTCCTAACAAACCTTCTCGAGTCGTTTCATCATAGCAAACATGAAGATGGCTGCAACGAGGCAAACACCCAGAAATACGCTCCAGCATACCCAGAGGGGAACAGCACCCCACAGCAGACCACCAACGACAACGAGTTGGTTACCAATAGCCGTAGCTACGAACCAGCCACCCATCATCATACCCTTATACTTGGGAGGAGCCACCTTCGATACGAAAGAGATACCCATAGGCGACAGCAACAGCTCACCGAAGGTCAGCACCAGATAAACCATAATCAGCAGGTTCGGTGTAACGTCGGCCACATGAACGGCAACGGGATTACCATCAGCACCCATCTCCGTCTGAGGCATCGGCAGTCCGAATGAACCAATGGCCATCAGTGCATAGGCGATGGCAGCCACAATCATACCGTATGCAATCTTACGGGGTGCAGAGGGTTCCTTACCCTTCGCAGCCAAGGATCCGAAGATAGCCATCGACACAGGTGTCAGTGCTACTACATAGAACGGATTGAACTGCTGGAAGATAGGAGCAGATACAGTCACACTACCATTGCCGTCATATTGTATGAACAGGAATGCCAAGGCTGCCAGAATCACGATGGCAGAGATGGTCTTACCCTTATTGGTCTTCGACTGGAATAGCGAGAACAATGCATACACAATAAAGATTACTGCCACGAGGTTCCACACGTCAAAGCACATAGCCTGCAGGCCGTCAGCCGACTGAGCCGTAAACTCATCAGCGAAATAAGTCAGCGACAGACCGTTCTGATGGAAGGCCATCCAGAAGAAGATGACGACGGCAAATACGAGGCAAAGCGCCACGATGCGCTGTGAAGTCTCTTCCCTCGACAGTTCCTCGACAGGTGCTGCATCAGCAGCAGCTGCCTTCTTCTTACCTCCCTCGGTATGACGGAAGGTTGAGCGGAAAATGTAATAGATGGCGATGGATAGGATCAGCGAGGCGCAAGCCACAGCAAACGAGAAGTGGTAGGCATCGTTGGATGAATAGCCTAAGGCAGTCTCTGCATATTCCTTAATCTTAATGGCTGCCGTCGGTGCAAACAGGGCACCGATATTGATGGCCATATAGAAGATTGAGAAACCAGAGTCACGCTTATCCTTAAACAGCGGATCGTTGTAAAGGTCACCCACCATCACCTGAAGGTTTCCCTTGAACAGACCGGTACCGAAGCCGATGAGCAACAGAGCAGCCAGCATAACAATCAGCGCCGTGTTGTCACCACCCAATGGCACTGCCAGCAACAGGTAGCCGGCGAACATAATCATAATACCCGTCGTCACCATGCGGCCAAAGCCGAACTTGTCGGCCATGATACCACCGATGAGGGGGAAGAAATAGACTAACATGAGAAACGCACTATAGATGGTGCCTGCAAGGGCGGGCGACAAGCCATAGTTAGCTCTCAAAAACAATGCGAAAACTGCGAGCATCGTGTAATAGCCGAAGCGCTCGCCGGTGTTGGCCAGTGCCAACGCAAATAAACCTTTAGGTTGTCCTTCAAACATAATTATTTAATTTTAGAGTTTTTGGTTCTGACAATGTCGAACAAGTATGTAAACTTGATGATGATATTTCCGAAGTTAGAGCGGGCAAAAAAGTCACGCTTCGAGCTGCCGTAGATATTACCCAAACCGTAATAGTAACGGCCCTCCAAAAGAAAATGGCCCAATTTGGGATGACTGAACTCCAAACCTGCACCGGCAGCAATACCATAATCAAAAGTATTCTCGACAGCCATAGAGTCCTGAGCCACAACATGAGAGACACGGCTACTGCCATAACGATAATTTGGACCAAACTTCCCATTTTCGTCGATTGCAGGATTGAAAGCAGGGTCGTGCACGTCGAAGTTGGCATCTGTCTTCTCGCTAAGAAAGAAACCCACCTGCGGACCTATTTGGAAAAAGAACTGCATACCCTTTCGCTCACGTCCCCACCCCAAACGAGCCAGAAGAGGAACCTGAACATAACTCATCTTCCGGGCATAATTCAGGGTTTGCGTCTCATCCGTATGCAGAACAACGGGTTGGTCGTTTGCATTCAGAATATCCTCCTGCCATCCTATCTGTGTGAGATTCACCTCACCTACCACGGCACAGATACTATTGAAATACTTCTCACAGGTATAACGAGCCGAAAAGCCTGCTGTCATACCTCCCAATTGACCTTGGGGGACTTTCGGCACAAAGGCAATGGAACTCATGGAATAACCGCCATTGAAGCCCACAGCAAAATCATTCCGATATTCTCCAACCTGAGCGGAAACAGTGAAAGGTAAAAAGGCAAAAAGGTAAAAAGGCAAAACCTTTACCACGCTCTTTACGGCTCTTATCACAATCCTGCTCTGCATGTCTTCAATCTTTTTACTGTTTTATCATTAAAATCGAATCGACTCCACCCTGTGTTCTGGCATATAATGCACAAAGAGCAGACTATGATTCTGCAAACCGCCATTCCCCATCCGCTCGAACACCAAAGGTGTCTGAACCGGAGAATAGCCGAACATACCAGCTGCACCATTAAACGACTTCCCGTATTTATGAAGTCCCCTCAGGAAAAAATAAGCATGGTCGAAACCAGTCAGAGCAAAACGGGGAAGGGCATTCTGCATATCTGAATGAAAATTCCAGCGGTATTTCTGTTCCAGACGTGCAGTCTGCGATGACAAAGGGTTGTAATAAAACGTAGATGGTATGTAGGTGTCATATTTATAGAAGTTCTCAAGATGTGTACGTGTGTACATCAGCCACTCCGTATAGCCAAACATCGTGATGTTGATATTCGGCATATTAGACTTCACACCATTAATCTTAGCAAAGGCAACGCCCAATTCCGGAGAACGTGCCGAATTCAGAATGACGATATTCGGTTTCGTCTGACTAAAGGCCTTTGAGAAGGCATCCTCTGAGGATTTCAGATTCGTCACATGATACTCTATTTTTTGGCTTTCCAACTGACGACGCAGGCCAAAGGTGAAGTTTCCTTTCTTACTGGTTGTGTCGTTACAGTCAATGAAGACCGGATGATAGTCTTTAAACCGTTCTAAAAACCGTGCAATCGTGGCATCATTGATAGTAGTAGGCGACTGCCATATCTGGAATATATTACGGTTCGTCAATAGTTGTGGAGCACTAATAGAGAAAGGAATCACCAAACGGATGTCGTGAGCAGTGACAAAATCCGATAAGGCATCCATCTGTTTCGAGTACAACGGACCGAAGATAATGTCGCACTCTGCAGCAGCCTTATCACTCAAGACTGTTGAGATATTGCCGTCCTCAGGTGTATTCCAGGCATGCATATCAACAGAAATGCCAATCTTCTTCAAACTGTCACAGGCCATCAGGATGCCACGATAGTACTCCACCATCCGACGCCCGTCGCCATTGATGTTATGCAACGGCAGCATCACACCCACGCGAATGGCTCGCTGCCGGATATCATCAACAGAAGTGGCGACTGCTGAGGAAACAATCGGGCTCTGAACGGTCTGAGCAGGTGTCTCCAAAGGAGCTGTATCTTTCTTATAAGGGATTCTGATGACATCACCTTTCTTAAGTTCATAATCAGGCTTCCGCATCTCGGGATTAGCCGCTATCAGTTCTTCTATCTGGATGTCATATTGTCGGGCTATTCCGAAAATCGTTTCCTTACGCTTTACCTTGTGAAGTCCTCTGATCTGTTCCGACACCTGAGCAACAGCCATGTCCGTAGAAAAGAGTATGGCCAATAACAGTATTGAGTATCTTAAAAATCGAGTCATAAGTCCAAATTATTACATTTTACCGTGCAAAGGTACACTTTTTTCGAGATAAAAGAACAAAAGAAATCTAAAAATATTACGTTCTTATGTTATTATGTCTAAAATATTATATATCTTTGCACTCAAAACAAGAAAAATGAGAACAATAAAAACCATCTTATTGTCATTTATGACTGTAATAGCGTTGTCCGCTCATGCCCAAGAGGTGGCCGACAACGATAGCGTAGTTTCTGACAGCACTGTGGTACTGACGAGCACCCTGGTCATCCCCAATGCCTTTTCACCCAATAACGATCGGATCAATGATGTCTTCAAGGCCAAGAGTTATCAGAATATCGTCGAGTTTCATGCCTATATCTTCAACCGTTGGGGTCAGAAGCTCTATGAATGGACGAATATCGATGAAGGCTGGGACGGCACTTATCGTGGGAAGGATGTCAAGCAAGGTACTTACTTTGTATTGGTAAAGGCACGTGGAGCAGATGGTCAGACCTACAATATCCGAAAAGACGTCAACCTGCTTCGTGGCTTTTCTGAGGGGACCTCAATCAGTCAATAACCAATCATGAGCAGGGAAGACGAAAGGATCTGCGTTTACGGTGCTCGCGTACATAATCTTAAGAATATTGACGTCGTCATTCCGCGAAACACCCTGACAGTTATCACTGGCCTTAGCGGTTCAGGTAAATCTTCATTGGCTTTCGATACCATCTTTGCTGAAGGTCAAAGACGCTATATTGAGACCTTCTCGGCCTATGCCCGCAATTTCCTGGGAGGCATGGAACGACCTGATGTCGACAAGATAACAGGTCTTTCTCCCGTTATCAGCATCGAACAGAAGACCACCAACCGTAATCCCCGTTCTACCGTAGGCACGACAACAGAAATCTATGACTATCTGCGTCTGCTCTATGCCCGAGCCGGAAAGGCATACAGTTATATGACAGGCGAGGAAATGGTGAAATATACCGAGGAAAAAGTGATTGACATGATCCTCCACGACTACCAGGGAAAAAGAATCTTCATTCTCGCTCCATTGGTGCGCAGTCGTAAAGGCCACTATCGCGAACTCTTTGAATCCATGCGTCGCAAGGGCTATCTGAACATCCGTGTGGACGGTGAGATCAAGGAAATCGTCAGAGGCATGAAGGTCGACCGCTATAGAAACCACGACATCGAAGTGGTCATCGACAAGATGCAGGTCAAGGCAGAAACGCCAGGAGTACCCAACACCCCTGATGAGCGCTTGAAGAAAAGCATCCTGATTGCCATGAAGCAGGGCGAAGGCCTCATCATGATTCTCGACAAGGACACCAATGCCATCAAGTATTTCTCCAAGCGTTTGATGTGTCCCACCACGGGTATCAGCTACAGTGACCCTGCCCCTAACAATTTCTCATTCAACTCTCCTCAAGGGGCCTGTCCGCATTGCAAAGGATTGGGCACCATTAATGAGATAGATCTGAAGAAGGTAATCCCCGACAGCAAGATCAGTATCTATGAAGGCGGCATCGCACCTTTGGGCAAATACAAGAACCAGATGATCTTCTGGCAAATCGATGCATTGCTGAAGAAATATGATGAAGACCTGAAAACACCCATTGAGGAGATTCCAGAGGAGGCCATGACGGAAATACTCTATGGTTCTCTGGAAAATGTCCGGATTGAAAAGGAACTTGTACATACCACCAGTGACTACTTCGTCAGTTTCGACGGCATCATCAAATACCTACGGAATGTCATGGAAAATGATGAGTCGACATCTGGGCAGAAGTGGGCTGATCAGTTCTTGGAAGAGTGCGAATGTCCTGAATGTCACGGACAGCGGCTCAACCGTGAAGCCCTCTCCTATCGCATCTGGGACAAGAACATCTCTGAACTGGCTGCAATGGATATCAGCGAGCTACGCGAATGGCTCGATCAGGTGGAAGACCATCTGGACAACCAGCAACGGCAGATAGCACATGAAATCCTCAAGGAGATTAAAACCAGACTCGACTTCCTGCTCGAAGTAGGACTTGACTATCTGGCCCTGAATCGTCAGTCGGCTTCACTCTCTGGTGGAGAAAGCCAGCGCATCCGTCTGGCCACACAGATAGGATCACAACTTGTCAATGTACTCTATATCCTTGACGAGCCAAGTATCGGTCTCCATCAACGTGACAACAAACGACTGATCCACTCACTCAAAGAACTCCGTGATTTGGGTAATACCGTCATCGTTGTAGAACACGACCAGGACATGATGCTCAACGCTGATTACATCATCGACATAGGTCCTCGAGCAGGTAGGAAAGGAGGCGAAGTCGTCTTTCAAGGATCACCAAAGGAAATCTTGAAAACCGACTCGGTTACAGCCAATTATCTTAATGGGACATTATCTATACCTATCCCCCCGAAAAGGAGAAAAGGCAATGGGCATGACCTCATTATCAAGGGTGCCTCAGGCAACAATCTCAAGCATGTAGATGTCACTTTTCCACTCGGCAAGCTCATTGTCGTGACAGGCGTCAGCGGCAGTGGAAAGTCCACGCTCATCAATGAGACCCTACAGCCGATTCTATCGCATCAATTCTATCGTTCGCTCAAAAGGCCCATGCCTTATGACAGCATCGAAGGCTTGGCATTTATAGATAAGGTAGTCAACGTCGACCAGTCTCCCTTGGGCCGTACACCCAGGAGCAATCCAGCAACCTATACGGGGGTTTTCAGCGATATCCGAAGTCTGTTTGTCAACCTCCCCGAGGCCAAGATTCGAGGCTATAAACCAGGCCGTTTCTCCTTTAATGTGAAGGGGGGCCGTTGTGAAGCCTGTGGTGGCAACGGTTACAAAACCATCGAGATGAATTTCCTCCCCGACATCCAAGTCCCCTGTGAGGTCTGTCATGGCAAACGTTACAACCGCGAGACCTTAGAGGTTAGGTATAAAGGCAAATCCATTGCCGACATCCTCGACATGACCATCAATCAGGCTGTTGAGTTTTTTGAAAACGTACCAGACATCCTCCGGAAGATCAAGACCATCCAGGATGTAGGTTTAGGCTATATCAAACTTGGCCAGCCCTCCACCACCCTCTCTGGTGGTGAAAGCCAACGTGTGAAACTGGCGACAGAACTGTCAAAGAAAGATACAGGTAAGACCATCTATATCTTAGATGAGCCGACAACAGGTCTGCATTTTGAAGACATCCGCATCCTCATGGACGTGCTCCAGAAACTCGTAGACCGTGGCAACACAGTTATCATTATCGAACACAACCTCGATGTCATCAAATTAGCCGACCATCTTATTGACATGGGCCCCGAAGGCGGACGCAAAGGCGGAACAATCCTCGCAACTGGTACACCGGAAGAGGTTGCAAAAAAAGGCGTAGGCTACACAGCCAAGTTCTTGAAGCAACTATTCAAATAAAGAACAAAAGTGTCCGAAAAACGTAAACACCCCGTTTGTATGTTAAATTTCTTTGAACACATAAGCTGTTATTCAAAAAAACTACCGAAATTTGCAGTATGAAAGAAACTCAAAACAATATTAAACCTTATGTCGGACTGACAGATTATAACTATCAGGAAGTCGACTACACAGATGGAGAACTAGCAATTATCAACCACTTGACATTCAGTTCTCGTATGCATGCCACTCAGGTCAATTATGTCTTTGTTGTCATTTGCAGTCAAGGAGGACTAAGATTCGAGATGGATGGTGCAGAGTATATGATTGGCAAAGACGATGTCTTTGTGGGCTATCCGAATGCCATCTATAACCATTTCGAGGCCACCTACGACCTCAAATGCCGCCTGATCTGCCTGACAAAGTCGCTCTTGCAGGAGATGCTCTACCCCAACCAAGGCATCTGGAACAAGACACTTTACCTGAAGAAACACTATATCTTCCATTTGTCCGACCAGGAAGTCGTTATGCAAAACTGTATGAACACAGTTCTTACTTACAATCTGAAGAGCAATAAGACAACCTTCCGCAAGGAAATCCTGCACTCACTCGCTCAGTGCATCATCTTCGAACTCTGTCGTACTTTGAGCACCCTTGAACAGACAGAGAACACGCAGGAGACCAATCAGCGCAAGATCCTGTTCGACCGTTTTGTCTCCCTTCTGTCAGAGAGTGAGATCAAGAAACGTCCTCTTTCCTATTATGCCGACAAGCTATGTGTGTCCACCCGCTATCTCACAATGGTATGCAGGGAAGTCAGTAAAAGAACGGCCTATGACTGGATTTGTGAGTATGTCCAGAACGATGTCCGTTTCTATCTGCTACACACCAATTTGTCCATCAAGGAGATTGCCGTCAAGTTGGGGTTCTGCAACCTGTCTTTCTTCGGTAAATATGTGCGTGAGAACTTAGGGAAATCACCATCCGAGTTCAGAAGACAGCTCAAAGACGATTAGAAAAATCCCCATTTATTTGGCGGAATTCAAAAAAATGCATACTTTTGCACCATGAAAACATTTGAATCATGATGAAAAAGGTATTATTCTTATTTGTGAACCTACTCTTCTGCTGTACCTTTGTCTGTGCGCAGGAGGTCAAGAAAAGCGATCTGCAGCAACGGGCAGAGGCCGTAGATCCTCAGAAAAATATTGCATCAGCCCGTTCTTTGTATATCCACGCCTTCAACGACTATGCCAATAAGGGGCAAGTGCGTCAGGGCGTAGAGTGTGCGGTCAAGGCAACAGCCCTGTATTACAAGGAGAACTTCTGGAAAGAAGCTTTCGATTTGTTGCGTCGGGCAGACCAGACGATTATCGCCAGCCAGCTCCCTGCCAGCGAGAAAGCCGCTGCACACTATCTGGTCACCAAGGAGCGCATGCAGATGTATATGAAACTCAGAAAGGGTGAAAGCGTCAAGGAACAACTGAAAAACATGGAGAGCCTGGCCAGTCAGTCGAGCGACGAGACGATCAAAAACGACCTGCTGTATAATAAAGCCATCTATTACTATACATTTGGCATGAACACACAGGGCAATGCCGTCTTCAAAGAGATGGCCGACAAACTGACAGCCCAGAAGGATTACGACAAGGTCGACGAGGTCTACCAGACGCTGATTGCCAATGGCCGCAAGAGCAACAATGCCAATATGGTGGCACAGTCTTACAGCAACTATCTCGCCTGGAAAGATTCTACCAATGCCATCAAGCATGCTGATGAGATTGCTGCCCTGAAGAAGCAGATTGCCGACAACGAGGCAGCCATCGCTGAGAGAGACAGTTCACTGACCACACGCTGGATCATCATCGTTGGTCTTGGCATCCTGGCCGCTGCCCTCGCAGCAGCCCTCATTGTAGGAGCCATCATCCTCATGCGTTTTATCTTCCTCACCCGCAAGCAGAAGAAAGTCATCAAACTGGCCAACGAGAGCAATGCCTTAAAGGCCAAGTTCATCAGCAACATCTCCGCGCAGTTGGAGCCTACCTTCAAAAAGCTCGACAGTCGTCAGCCGGAGGTGAAGGCCCTGCTCGACTTCTCCAACCACATCCAGACGCTGTCGGAGTTGGAGAACACGCCTGATGATGCCATCCAACTGGAAGATACGCAAGTTCAACCCTTCTGCGAAGGACTGATGGACGGCATCCGCGACAAAGTAAAGAGCAAAGTCAACCTGACGGTGAATGCCCAGAAGATGAGCGCACCCCTTTATAAGGAATATGTCACCCACATCCTGAAACATCTGCTGGAGAATGCAGCAGAATTCACGCCAGAAGGTGGCAATATCCACCTGGAATTCAAGAAACGTGGCCCGCATTCCTACCAGTTCCTGGTGTCTGATACGGGTTGTGGAATCGCAGAAGAGCGACGCGAGGATGTATTCAAGCCCTTCCTCGAAATCCACGATCTCACAGAAGGCGACGGACTGGGTCTGCCCATCTGTAAGCAGATGGCCCTGAAGATGAAAGGCGACCTCGAGATTGATCCCCAATTCACAAAGGGCACCCGTTTCATCCTCGACCTACATTCGTAAGATCACATTAAGGGCTCGCAAATTTGCGAGCCCTCTGTTTATTCTTGATAGTATTTTGCGTCACTCTCTGTGAAGCAGCAGACGATGATTTCACCTTGATAGCCATTTCGGATATGTTCTGACAGTACCTGCTTGGCTATGATGGCAGCCTCAGCTTTGGGAAATCCGTAGACGCCTGTGCTGATGCAGGAGAAGGCAATGCTCTTCAAGCCATTCTCCTCAGCCAGACGCATCGCTGTGTCATAGCATGAGGCCAGCAACTCACGCTCATGGTAATTGCCACCATACCAGATAGGTCCTACGGTATGTATCACCTTCTTACACGGCAGGTTGTAGGCATCGGTCATCTTACTCTGCCCGGTTTCGCAACCGCCCAATGTACGGCACTCCTTTAACAATCCAATACCAGCAGCCCTGTGAATGGCTCCGTCCACACCGCCGCCACCCAGCAAACTCCTGTTGGCAGCATTCACAATCGCATCCACCTTCAGCGTCGTGATATCACCTACTACAATCTTTATTCCTTCCATATCGTCGACTTACAATACACCTAAGCCCCACTCCGGCCCTCTCTGCCTGCTAAAGGGTCAAGAACTTCTATGCCCCAAATCAGAGATTATCTTTTCAACAATAGGAATCATTGTAGGGATATCCTCTTCAAGTGTTCGAAATACCACATCGGAGTCTATTTCAAAATAGTGGTGGGATATTTTATCACGCATTCCCATAACGCCTTTCCAATAAACTTCTGGGTAATTTTTGAGCAATTGACCTTCAGTTTGTTTATCCAGGCCTTTGACAGTCTCACCTAAAGCAATAAGATTCATACAAATCGCATCAAGCCTCATCAAGCCTCCAGGAGAACATAAGAAATCATTAGGTGTCTCTACTACAGATGATCTTTCTGTAATGAGATCCAGCATAGCTTTTATCTTCTGAAGACTATCAAGCGTGATTTCTATATCAAACGTAGATTCCATCTCTTAAGATTCTCTGCCTGAGTAAACTATTCATATTATCGCGAACACGAACCAAATCAACCTTACTATCTAATAGTTGTTCAAGTTCAGACTGAATCATGTCCAAGGTAAGAAAAGAGGGGGCCAGACCTTCGTAGCAGACATCAACATCGCTGTCTGGAGTTTGTTCGCCACGAGCTACAGATCCGAAGATACCAAGTTTGGTAATTCCATACTTTTTCTGAGCCGTTGGCTTGTAACGTCTCAGCAAACTTAATATCTCAGTTCTTGACTTCATATCTTTCTGGCTTTCTTTCACTTCGCAAAGATAAGCATAATTTGGCAAACTACAATCATTATAAGACGTTTTTTTGCAAAAATAGTGGAATTTTGCACGTTTTGATTCATTCAGATGTGTATATGACCGTTTCTATGACCTTTGGCTCCAACAATTAGTAAAAGACCGGCGAAAAAGAGAGCAACAACCGGTTTTTTAGATATACCATACCTGCGAATGAATCTGATTGTCATTCTACTATTATGACAAGATAGTCACTTGTAGACCAAAAAAGTTGAGGGTCAGTAATTCTGAGGACATATCGCATATTTTCATCGGGTCTTAAAGTGTAAGCACTAGAAGGATGAGACGTCAAGACATTTGCTTTCTTGCTATATAGTTTGATCTCTTTGTCGATGCGGGTGTCAATCTTTGTGAAGTAGTCTCTGCTGGAGTCCATGAGCCTTGTCTTGCTAAAAGTACCATCATTCATCAGAATATTCTGCCTCATGAGTTCATTCTTTGTTCCGAACACAAACCAAGCAGTATACTGCTGTCTACTCTGCACAGAGCTATTCTGCACCTCTTTATTACTCCCATCCAATTTAAAAGTCACTGGCACAGTGTATTTTACACGTACTGCTGAACCTTTTTGCCTTCCAGGAATCCAATGAGGCATGGATTTCACCACACGTATTGCCTCCTTACTAAGCGAGGGATCAACAGACTTGACGATCTTTTCATTAGTAATCGATCCATCGCGTTCCACCACAAATGTTACGATAACACGACCTTGTACGCCGTTTTCCTCTGCAACAACAGGATACTTGATGTTTTTAGAAAGGTATTCTAACATAGATTGTGAGCCACCTGGAAATTGTGGCATTTCATCTACAACATCATACACCTTAGCTGGTTCCAAGACATGGTTGCTTTTGACAGAATTCCCAGCATTGCCACTATTAGGTGTCCGGACAGGTATTTCCTTTGTTTTGGCACTATCAGAGCCCTTTAAAACATCTTTCACTTCGTCCGTTAAATACTGTTGTATCTCTGAAAAGGGAATATCTTCCTGGACATAGCCGGCTTCTGGTGCAGTAACTTCACGTTTTTGATACACAAAACGAACGCCACTCTGTATAAGATATGGTTCCGTAGTTGGTATGGGAATGTCGGTGTCAGGTTCATACATAAAATCTTTCATTTCACCTGGGAAATAGCTATTTAACAGTTTCTTGAAATTTGAGGTGGGAGGATCGGCAATGATTTTAAGTTTCTTGCCATCACTTTTACGAAATGTTTCACCATAACAATTTACGACAGCATTGTATGAAGAAGCCCATATAATCACAGTGACCTCAAAGGTAATAAAATCGTCGTTCTCTGCAATCTTTTTTATTACCTTTTCTTCTTCCATTGACTCCCATTCATAGGCTGCGCGCCTTTTCTTAAGAAGAGGTACACCCCCGACTCCATAATAATTGATGACGGCCTGACCATTGGAAGGATCACCATTATAGCGCCCCATCGAAGCGGCACCGGAATAAAGATCAAATTCGAGAGCTTCCATGATAAAAGTCCTAACTCGTCTCATAAAGACAGGATTACCTTTCACTGGATAATCCACCTGTATTTTCAATTTGTGAGTTCTAGAAGAATCAGCAAAAGTATAGTTCTTTGTGGTATCATATTCACGGAGATTAAGACGCACAGAAAACTCCCCCTCTTGATTTCCTGACTGCGCAAAGAGTGAGTGATTCACTATTAAACATACAATGATAAAAAATAATCTCCTCATACAAAAACTCTATTTTATGATTTTCTTTCCATTAACGATATAAACGCCAGAAGGAAGATGCTGCCACTTCTCTGCAAAATCGCTCTGAGGAACAGAGAACATCAACATACCTGTTAGAGCGTAGACTGTCACCCTACCCTCTCTTCTCGCTGCCAGCGGTATCTCATCAATACCCGTTGCGCCATCCTCTGTAGATATTTTGTCACATTAAAGACTCTGCGCAGATTGTTCAGATACTGCTGCTTGTTCTGCTTATTATAGCGAACCTTCTGAGTGATGAAGCCTTCCGGATGTTTTTGGGTTATCACGTTGCCAGTAATAATGAGCGCATCATCGCTGAATATCTGATTGAGGAACTTGAGATCCTTCTGATTATAGGCTGTACGGAACTGCTCTACATAATCGAGTATCATCTGGCGACGACGAAGATCTGTCAATTCCAGATTGCTCTTGATGACATTCATATAGAGGTTCATAGAGATACAGAGATAGAAACTGACGACATTGCCTTGCTTGTCGAAGCTGATGACTGCCTCTTGGTATTCATCCTCATTAAACTCACGCTCACCAGTTGGCTTCATCATCAGAGGAATGTTACGAATCTGATAGCCTGTACCCGTAGAAATGCAATGCTCAACAATCTCATCATCTGTACAGATGAAAGGCGTATTCTCCCATAGCATCCCCATAGAAAGCTGCACCTGTTGATTGACCCCCATGGCATAGAAGTTGAGGGTGCGATGATCAGCTTGGGCTGAATTTACCTCATTCAGAATGCGCTCGATGGCATTCTCCATTTTCGACTTTATAGTCTGATTGTCTATTCCATCAGAAATAGTGACCGATACAGCATGTGCTACTGGGCTATAGAGCGCCATCAGAAGTGTTAGCCAGAAAAAATGTCTTTTCATACTTATTTCTCCTATTTATTTAAACTGAAGCCAGATAGCTCCGCAATTTTTATAATTCCTTACATTGTCTTCTTTCAAAGAGCGCAGATTAAAGTGTTGTCCGTCTTCCGACTGGCGAAGCACAGCTACAACGCTGCCCTCCTTATCATACACAAACATATAGCATGGATCGTCTTCAGGCAAAGAGGCATATTTTCCATAGGCCCGTATACGACCATCATTCTTCAAACCTTTGACGTATGGCTCAATATCATCAAATCTCACAATGGCAGCCATAGACTCCTCATCAGATGTCAGTTCTGGAACCAGTACTTCTTCCAGGATAGGAACAAATTCCTCTTCTACGGGTTCCGGTTCCTCTGCGATAGGAACGACATCACGTTTCTTAACATACACAAAGATACGATTGTATTTTCCTCTTTTTGTTAGCAGGGGGAACCATTTCTCCTTGGAGTTATTCACCAGCGCCTCAGCATTCTCATTGGGATAATTGCTGCGCAGCCAGTCGTAGAGTTTCAACTCCAAAATTGCCTGGGCGCCTGACTGGGCTTCAAGAGCATCTTTCATTGTTGATTCAGCATAGATGAATGAAGTATCACGCTTGATGGCATTGATATCATTCAGCGCATCAGCACTTCCCGTGTCCTGAGCCTGGCCAGAGAAACAGCCCAACAGGAAAGCCCCAAATAATAATAATTTCTTCATTGCCATTTTATTTTTCGATGATTTATATTTTCTTTCTGAAACAGGTTCTTAATATTATGAGTCGGAATATAGGGCGTCATACGGACTTTCAAAACAGAGTTCTTGTCAGAAACGAACTTGTCAGGTATAACCACAGAGAGCATGTGATTAAAGCCTAAGTCCTGATTCTCTGCAATGACCAATGCCAAAAGGCCATCCTCACGTTGCTCCTCGATGCCACAATAAACCTTCATCCCCCATTCAACACAATAATCAAGCCACTGACGGAGTGAAATGGTATAATTGATGGTTTTCAATCCATAGACAGACTGCTCTACATACATCTGGAAATCTGCATCAGGGATCAGACCATGAAACAAGTTGGCTGCAGAATAGTCAAGATGAGCCTCATTGAAATAGGGACTGAACGCTTTGTCTACATTATTATATATATAATAGGTGGCATCGTTGAAACTCTCAAGTTCCAAATAGCCAGTCTTCGAAACGAAAATACCATCCTCTATCATATCTTTTTCCATTTGCATCACAACAGAGTCTTTGCAATGAGAAGAGGCCAGAATGGTTTCTTTAAACTTCTGCTGCGCTTCTTCCTGCTGCATGCCAAGCAACAAATCATACTGAGCTGGGAATACAATGGTAATGAAAGGCTTATCCTGCTTTTTCCACTCCACTTCATAATTTGGATATGACAGATTGATAGAGAAAGGCATGGTGTCGGCAATCTGAGAGAGGTCAGACAATTGGCCATTGCGGAAATAGACTTTATCATCGGCCATCTTAGTTGAGACAGTCGTGCGCTTCTGCTTTGGCAACTCATTGAAATAACGTTCCAAGAAATCCATGACAATGACGTGGGAACGACTGGCAATTTCTCGCTGCTCAGGACTGAACAGTTTCAAGTCCTGAGAAGAGGCGGATGTACAACACATCACCATCAACAGAAATATATAGACAGAGCGTCTTGACATTGCCTAAAGATTACTTTCCAATAAGTATACTACCCTTTGCCTTGTTATCGGAACCATACCAGATACCTTGTACCAAATGGCCCTCTGACCACTCACCTACCACATAGTCACCAGGACTTGCCATCCGTCTCTTCGGATCTCTACTATCGATGACGTGGGTACTCTTAAATTCCATACGGCCTTTTACGTCATCTGGCCAAGTTCCCTTAAAGGTGGCATAACCAAAATCCTTAGATCCGGATGATTTAGTCGCTGCCGATTGTGCAGGCTTAGTTGTTTTAACTGTAGCTGGTTTGGAAGCGGTTGATGCTGCTGGTTTGGGAGTTGTTTTTACTGTATTCTTGGGAGCAGACGTTTGAGCAGGCTTTGAAGCTGGCGCTGGAGAAGGCTTTTGAGTTATCACAGGTTTCTGAGATGGGGCTGGATTCTGCGCTGGAGCAGGTTTCTGGGCTGAAGTCGGAGAATTTTGCGGATTATCAGTCTGAACAATAGCAGCATTACCTATCACACCAGTTCCCTCAACCGAAACGATAGCCGTATCAGCAACACCAGTACGATCGGAAATTGCAATAATCTTGGCTACGCCAACCTTTATCGCCTCAACCTTACCTCTTGGCGACACTCTCGCTATAGATTCATTGGTCGAAGACCATAAAATCATTTCATTCTGGTTTTCTGGTGTAAAATTCACTGTCAGTTGCTGATGTCCACCTGGCCTCAAGACAATGGGCTCTCCTATAATATCCAGGGTCTGCATATCAACATCAGGATCCAAGACAGTATATTCGCAAGTAGCAAACAGTTCATTTTGATCCTTAACAGAAACTTTGACTACTGCAGTTCCAGCATTACAACCCATCACGACACCATCTGTGACTTTAACGATGTTTTCGTCAGATGAGTTCCATATAAGAACTGGTTTAGCTTCTTCAGGCTTCACTGTAACAATAAGCCGGTCAGTCTCGTCAATACCAAGGGACACATTTGTCTTGTCAAGGGTCAATGTCTCGACCTTTGGTTCTCCACGAAATCATGGCTGCAAGTGCAACGCCAATAAAAACAACAACGACAATAAACTTGGAATGGTTAGTCTTGTCTCTCTTGTCAGGTTCCTTTATCCAACGATCTTCTTCCATATTGGTAAACTCAATCAATAATACACACGGCCCGATGTAGTTAATATTGTTTTTTAGGTATGACATTGAGAAAGTGTGAGCCAAACACTTATTATGTCATGTCTGTGACAGATTTTCCACCACGGTGCAAATATATGAAAAATTTAGCAAACTACATACATTATAACCCGTTTTTTTGCAAAAGTAGTGTAATTTTTTTCATTTTCACTACATTTCATCGATTTTTCATCGTGTTTCGTCTATTATTTGTGAGTTTTACACTCATATGTTCAGATAGTCTTTTCGCGTCGTCCGAATAGTTTCAACGATTGAAAGGGATAGTCTCTATACCTATATTCAAATAATCGGAACAAGTTGTAGAGATTATTGGGACGAGGTATAGAGACTATCTAAACAAAGCAAAGATGACCCATGCTGCTATCTATACTATAATATTTATTAAATTACTGATAAACAAGAAACTATGAGGTGTAAGATATCAATATTATTCTACTATCTTCTTGCATCTATCCTACACCTTTTTCAATTTCAAATAGTAACCTCGGATGCCTGAAATGCCACCTTTGGGCCAACGGAGTTTCTTGAGGGTCTCGCCAAGGATTTTCAGATTGGGCACATCGCTGGCTTTCAGATGCTTCTCAAGCTCCTTCTGGATGGCCTGCACCTGCCAGAAGTAGTCCTTCTTGTGGATCTTCGAGGGTTCGAAGAGATTCTGAAGCACCTGCTCAAGGGATGATGCATCCTGATACTGACGATTATGCTCCTGAATCTCCCGTTCATCCTCAGATGTGAACCAATAGACACAATCCGAATACCGAAGTTCCGTCACAGCCTGCGCAAACATCTGCTTATAGGGGATGCGCCCGCTCATATCCACCTGCCCCTTCACCTCGACACAGAGATAACGTCTGGAACCGTCGCCAGAGGGAAGCGGCGTAGGATCGTTGGTGGTGGCGATGAACGAACAAAGACGAGGCTTCATCGTGTACTGGTCTGAACGCATCTTGCGCACCTGAACATCCTTTTCCGTCAGGATGCGCTTGATCTTTGCCTGTTCACGAGCGGTTTTCGCATTGTACTCATCGATACAGACGAGCCACATGCGCCCTAAGACGCGCTCCACCTGTTCCGCATTGTCCATCTTGATGTCGTCCATATAATACTCACGCATACCCAACGGCAAGATGTTCTTACAGAAGTTCGACTTCTTGAAACCCTGATCGCCGATAAGCATGGGTACCATCGAGTTACCGTAGTCGCGATTGATATCAAGTGCCTGCGCCACCATTGCAAGGAACCAACGGTGGAAATACTTGGGCCAATGCACATAGTCTGTTGGCAGACGACGGGCAAACGCCTCGATGTAATCCTGCTTGCGATCCCAATCGCCACAGCCTGCGAGGAACTCGTGGATAGGATTATGCTCCCTGACGTGCGCACTCTCGATATAAGTACGGATGTCGCTCATCCAGCTTTCCCCACCCTCTTTCATCTCCTCGACGACAATACTCTTCAACTCTCTGTCGGTCAGCGGTTTCCAATCTCTGAAGCGTAGGTCATTGGGACGGAACTCTGTCATCTGCTTCACCGTATTATAACGCAGCTCATAGCGACGCGATAGAAAGCTTTCGATGCTCCGCATGATGCGTTCTTTCTCGTTCATCTGAGACAAACGTTTTCCTTTGTAATCTTTTTTATATGAATTTCGGAAGGTCTTGCGAATCAAATCGATGCCAAGCGGCTTAAAGTAGCTGTTCCAGGAGGCACGCATCACACAGCCTTCCTCCTGCAAACGGGCCATTGCACAATAATCTGCCAAGAGATGCAGGCATTGTTCAGCCTCGCCCTCACAATCGTCGATAGCCTTCGAGAGGCAGGTCTGGAACTCAAGATCGATACGCTCTATCTCCTCTGTATTGGGATAGCAGACGACATCGCCATTATCATCGACTTTCGTACCTTCATAGGCTTTCAGCGGATCCTGTGCTTCACGCACCACTGGCAACGGCAACGCCTCAGGATTATAGTACAGCTGGGCATCGTGACTCATGCGACAACCCCTGACAAGGCGCTGTTCGCCAACGAGCAGGTCACAGCGTACAAGCGACATGTACAGACGGGCCGCACACTCATGAGCCTCTTTCAGAAACGACAGATAGTCATCGGCATCCGCGCCCTTATACTCACACTTGACGAGCACCTTCAGCGTGACACCGCTTACACCAGCAAAGGCCAACAGCGTGAACTGTATCTGCTGCACACGACGCTTCATCTCCTGTACCTGCTTCAATCCTTCGGGACAAGGGATGTTGAGCAGAACCAGACCCGTGAAAGTCTTAGGATGATCCAGCCCTGCCTTTCCGAAAGTGGCTCCGAACATCAGGTAGGGCAACCTATCGACGTCAATCAGATAATAGCGTGGCATACCTTGTGCCATCGCCAGCCGTGAGTGCAGACAGCCTCGTGCAATGAGATTGGCAGCATCCTTCGTTTCGTCTGAGCGCATACGTTCGACAATGGTGTCGAGTTCCGTTGAAACAGGCGAACAAAACACTCCGCCCTTGGTTCTGATCTTTGTTATCTTCATAAGATTGTGATGTTTTAATCTATGATGCAAAGATACAAAAAAAATAGGAAATATCCAAGAGAATCTTAAGCTTTTTTCAACAGAATAAGCATTCTTAATAGGTACAGAGCCTATGTCGCAAGGATTAATAAGGGAGGTAGCAGGGATTTATAAACTATGTAGCAAGCTTGCGCGCCTACGCAAAATATCTTACGCGTCTACGCAAAAGGTCTTACGAGGCAACGCAAAATGGAGAGCATAAAAATATTAGGGTGCAAGATAGAAGCATAGACATAGATAGAAGAAAACCATATCATACACCTAAGAATATCCTGCGAATCAAGCACTTATGCATATGTATAGCAATGATAGTAGGATAATACTAAATTTCAGTATAGATATATTCCTGGCCTCGCTTGGTTTTCAGCAGTTTGGGATTATCGCCCATTGTCCATTGGTCTAATTGTTTCCTGGCGGAATAGTACGTCAAACCGGTCTGGTATGTGAATAGCCTGGCTGTGACATAGCCGTTATACTTGCGGATGCATTCATGCAACTGTGCCTCTAACTTCTCTGAATCTGCAAGAACCTCCTGCACATTGGTCTTCTGGGCAAGGCGGAAACCTTCGAGCCACTTTTCTACCGACTTATGCCAGAGCTTGCCTGAGTTATACTCCACCCCATCGAAGCGCACATCACTGCCCTTCACATCGTCAGGATCCGTAATCTCACGTACGACTCTCAACCTTGGCGCAAACGAACCGATGGGCGTCTCTATCCGATAACCCTCCGACAAATAGAATCCCGTAGCCTGGATAAAGGCCTCAAAGGCCCTTGTCAGTTCAAAGGGTCGCAGCCCGTAGTATTTCGCACAATACTCATCGAGCCCTTTTATCGTAATCTTCTGTCCACTGAGCGGACGAGGGTAATACAAGATTTTCCCGTCCTTCCCCTTGGCTGGTGTCGGATGCATCTCAAACGGCATCCCGTCTTTCTTCCTTGGCATACGCGTACCTTATTATATTATTAAAGTAAAATCCTCGCCAATTCATGGCGAGGATTTTAATAAAGTATAGTCTTTGATCAGATGCCGGCAGCTGCGATCCACTCGTAGATACAAGAGACAATACCGAAAAGGGCAATGCCGACTGTGCAGACAGCAAGCGCAACCTTGGTATTGGCGTCGCTCTGGAAAGTAGGCAACGGACTGTCGGTCTTCGTGATATACATGGCCTTGACAATGAGCAGGTAGTAGTAGAGTGACACTACCGTGTTGACCAAGGCGATGAAGACCACGAAGTAAGCCCAGGGATCACCGTTCTGAACACCAGCCATGAACACGAAGAACTTCGAGAACATACCTGCGAACGGTGGGATACCTGCCAGTGAGAACAGCGCCAGCGTCATGAGGAACGACAGCTTGGGATTGGTCTGATAGAAACCGTTGTAAGCTGACATCAGAGTTCTCTGAGAACTCGGAATATTCTGAACACTCGGATTGTGCTCCACCACATTGATGACAGTGAACACAGCCATGTTGGCGACAATGTAAACCAGTACATAGTAGGTCAAGGCAGCCACACCGAGTTGGTCATTACCCACTACAGCCAACATGATATAACCGGCCTGTGAGATACTCGAGAACGCCATGAATCGCTTGAGCTCGCTCTGACGGATGGCAAACAGGTTGGCTACCGTGATGGAGAGTACAATAACGATATAGAGCATATAATCCCAATACTCAACCATCGGCTGGAACACCTTCATCAGGATGATGCACAAAGTGATGGCTGCGGCACCCTTAGAGATGACACTCAGATAGCCAGTGACCGGTGTCGGCGCACCCTGATAGGTGTCGGCTGTCCAGAAGTGGAAGGGAACAAGCGAAATCTTGAAGCCAAGTCCGCTGAAGAAGAAGACCAAGCCCATGATGCTGAGGGGCTCTGCACTGATGCGTTGAGCCACATCGTCGAAGTAAAGCGTACCTGTAGCAGCATAGATGAACGAGATACCGAACAGCATCACACCACTGGAGAAGGTAGCCACGAGGATGTATTTGGCAGCACCCTCTGCACTTTCCTTGCGATGGCGATCGAATGCCACCATACAGGCCAGAGGCACAGAGGCCATCTCGAGACCCAGGAAGAACAGCAGGAAGTTGCCAGACGACATCATCACGAACATACCCAACAGCGTAGAGATGATGAGCATATAGAACTCACCTTCCAGCTTCATGGCCGACTTCTGGATCCAGGGCTGAGCCATAATACAGACGATGACAGTACCAGCAGCAAGTATGACCTTCATCACATTGACGGCTTCTGAGGTCACGTATAGTCCGCCAAAGGCAGACTCCGGCTGTGCCAACAGTAATGTGGCAGCAGCCGTCACAACCAGCATACCGATAGTCAGGAACTGCATGGTATAACCCTTCACCTTTGTCTTGGCCAGACAGAAATCGGCTACGAATACGATCAACAACGCGAGAACCAAGAAGGCCTCAGGAATCATTTTCAGAAATTCACTATAATTCATATCTAAGTCCTCCTATCTTTTACATGACACCAATAGACTGAAGTATCGTTCCTGCAGCGGGCGAGATCATGTCGCTGAAGAAGAACGGCATACAACCTAAGCCAGCCACACAGAAAATCAGGCAGATCACTGCAACGCGCTCATCCCAAGTTGCATCGGTGAGCTCAAGGAAGTGCTTGTTCTCCACCTCGCCATAGAGGATCTTACCGACCACACGCAGGATGTAGACTGCCGTGACGACAATCGACGTACAGGCGATGATGGTAGCCACCATGCGGAACGACGTGTTGGGATCGCCAGAAAGAGGCTCAGCACCAAAGGCTCCCACAAAGATGGTCATCTCAGCGATAAAGCCAGAGAATCCAGGAAGACCCAGGTTGGCGAGACCGGCAATCACATAACCCACAGCCAGGAAAGGCATGATCTTCATCAGACCAGCCAACTCGCGGATGTCACGGGTATGCGTACGACCGTAGATCATACCGATCAGGGCAAAGAAGAGCGCTGTCATCAGACCATGCGACAACATCTGCAGCACAGCACCTGTTACGGCCGTCTGACTCATCATCAACAGGGCAAAGAGCACCAGTCCGCAGTGAGACACTGAAGAATAGGCATTGATATACTTCAGGTCGGTCTGTACGCAGGCGCTGAAGGCTCCATAGACCACAGAGATGGTGGTGAGGATGAGGAAGATCCACGCCAGATCCTGAGCAGCCTCAGGCAACAGATACATGGCAACACGGAAACAGCCATAACCTCCCAGTTTCATCAGCACACCAGCGTGCAGCATGGATACAGCTGTAGGCGCTGAAGCATGACCATCAGGAGACCATGTGTGGAATGGGAACAGAGCACCCAGCACACCGAATCCGATGAAGATGAAGGGGAAGAAGATATTCTGAATATCTGCCGGAATGCAATGATTGGCAGCAATCGTGGTCAGTTCGAACGTATAGCTGCCACTATAGATGCCATTGAAGTAGTAGATGCCCAGCAATCCGAGAATCAGCAGGGCCGAGCCTCCCATCAGCATCAGCGTCAGCTTCATGGCCGAGTACTCCTTATGTCCGGAACCCCAGACACCAATCAGCAGGTACATCGGAATCAGTGCCACCTCGTAGAACATGAACATCGTGAAGAGGTCGGTAGAGATAAAGAAGCCGAACACACCCGTCGAGAGCAGGGTGAACCAGAGGAAATACTCCTTGGTGAGGGGCTTCAGCTGCCAAGAGGCAAACGTACCAGTGAACACGATGATGCTCGACAACAGCAGCATCACCACAGAGATACCGTCGACACCTACCGAATAGGCAATGTTCAGCGGTTCGAACCAGGGCACACTATAGGTGAGCAGCATCTCGGCTGTATTTCCAGCCGCACGCTCCTGGACAAAGTAGATGGTCAACCAGATTGAGAGGGCCAGCAGACACGAAGCTCCCGTTACCATCACACCACGCACCTGATTGAGGTTCTTGGCCAACCAAAGACCCAACAGCATCAGGGCGGGAATTATTACGAAAACACTTAATATACTCATATTTCTTCTTTCTTTTATACAACGGATTTAACTGATTTTACGGATTATACTCATGCATATCCAAATCCGTTTAATCCGTGTAATCCGTTGTTTATATTGCAAGCAGTATTAATGTTAATGCTACCGTGCCTGTGAGGAACCAGACGGCATACTGGCGGACATCGCCACTCTGCCAACTGCGGATACTCTCACCAGCCTCGTTGGCACCCCAGGCCATGAAGTTGAACGTGCCATCGACAATGTGACGGTCGAACCAGGCAATCGGTGTGCTGATGCAACGGAAAATAATACGATGAGTGACATACTGCCAGATCTCGTCCTGATAGAAACGCTTGTAGGCTGCCCGGTGCAGTTTGGGGAACTGCTTGTACAGACGGTCGGCAATCGGCTGTGTCTCACCTTTATAGATATAGGTTGCCAGACAGATGCTCAGGATGGCAATGATGGTAGAGGTCAGTGCAATCTGCGTATTGAAATGGATGGTGTAGTCGGTACCTTCAGCCGAAACATAGCTGCCGAAGCTGCCACCCCAGCCAAGGAATCCGCCTAATGTAGAGTAGATACCCACTCCAACGGTGATGACACAGAGCACAATCAAAGGAATGGTCATCGAAGCAGGTGCCTCATGAGGTGTATGATGCTCATGGGCCTCCACATTCTCCGTACCCCAGAAAATGCCGTAGTACAGACGGAACATATAGAAGGCGGTCATAGCGGCAATACCCGTCATGATCCAACCCACCACAGGACTGTACTGCATGCAGGCGGTGATAATCTCATCCTTTGAGCTGAAGCCCGAGAAGAAGGGAATACCAGCGATGGCCAGACAAGAAATCAGGAACGTGATGTGGGTGATTGGCATATACTTGCGCAAGCCTCCCATCAGCGCCATCTCGTTCGAGTGAACGGCATGGATGATACAACCTGCACCCAGGAACAAGCATGCCTTGAACATAGCATGGGTGAACAAGTGGAACATACCAGCCATATAACCCAACTGAGCGTGGTTGTCGAAGACGCCTCCATGATGACCAGGCAGGCAAACGCCTAATGCCACCATCATAAAGGCAATCTGAGAAATCGTCGAGAAGGCGAGCACACGCTTGATATCGCTCTGGGCACATGCCACAGCAGCAGCATAGAAAGCGGTGAACACACCCACCCAGACCACAATCGACATGGCCTCAGGGGCATACTGGATCCACAGGGGGAACATACGGGCAATCTGGAACACACCAGCCACCACCATCGTAGCAGCGTGAATCAGTGCAGATACAGGCGTCGGACCCTCCATGGCATCGGGCAGCCAGATGTGCAACGGGAACATGGCAGACTTACCGGCACCACCAATGAACATCAGCACCAACGCAGTAGGAATGATGAACCCACCTGCAGCCACAGCCTTGGCAATGTTACCCTCGATAAACGGTGTAGTGCCCTGGCCCATTACAATATCGCCAGCAAACGAGAAGCTGAACGAGTCGACAAAGTAGCCGAAGGTCAGGATACCCACGAGGAAGAACATATCGGCAAAGCGGGTCACGATGAACGCCTTCTTAGAGGCTGCGATGGCTGGCTTCAAAGGATAATAGAAACCGATGAGCAGGTAAGAGCTCACACCTACCAACTCCCAGAACATATACATCTGGAAGATGTTGGTGGCCAATACCAGACCCAGCATCGACATCGTGAAGAGGCTCAGGAAAGCGTAGTAACGCTGGAAGCCCTTCTCACCATGCATATAGCCGAATGAGTAGATATGAACCATCAGTGATACCGTCGAGATCACGATCAGCATGACAACGCTGATAGGATCCAACAGAATACCGAGGTCGAAATGCAGATTGCCCAGAGGCAACCAGGTGAAATTATACGGAACAAACGTCTGATAGACTCCGTCTACACGCGCACCGCCAAAGTACTGGAATGCGCAGAGATAAGAGAGTATCGTGACGATGCCCAGCGAACAGGTGCCGATCAATCCGGCCACCTTGTGCTGCATCTTCATGCCTGCCAGTCCCAGAATAATGAACGACAGCAGCGGCAGAAGCATGATAAATATCGTGTAACTAAACATAATTTACCTTTTAACTTTTTTACCTTTAACTATCGTTTCATATTCTTAATGGCATCAACGCTGTCGCTCTTGAACTTGCGATAGACATTGATGATAATAGCGATGGCGACCGCACTTTCGGCAGCAGCAACACCAATCACAAAGAGTGTCATAAACATGCCCTCCATACCATTTGGATAGAGCAGACGGTTGATGGCGGCAAAGTTGATGTCGACGGCATTGAGCACCAGCTCGACAGAGATGAGCATGGCAATCAGGTTGCGACGGGTCACGAAACCATAGACCCCAATAAAGAACAACAGGGCACTGAGTGCGAAATAACATTCAATGGGTATCATACCTTATCCTCCTTTTCTTTACGTGCAACAACCAGTCCTCCGATGATACATGCCAGCAGGAACACTGAAATGAACTCGAAGGGCAATACATACTGATACTTCCCGGAACCGACGAGAGCCATACCAATGTCCTTCATCGGCACCTCAACGTTGGCAATCTCCTTAGAATAGAAGCCGGTCTTCAACAGAATCAGACTCACGACTACCAGTCCGGCAAGAGCAGCCAGACCACCGGCAATCATCTTGCCTGACTTCACCCGCTCTTCCAATCCCTGAAGCGTACGCTTGCTCACCAGTTGAATGGCGAACACATAAATCATCGTAACACCTCCGGCATATACTGCAATCTGAGCGGCACCCAGATAGGTGTAGTCGAGCAGGAAATAGATGCCTGCCACACCAAAGAGCACGAACAACATGAATGTTGCGGCCCGCATAATTCTCGTCGTGGTGACACACATCAGCGCCGAGCCGATGATGAACACCGCGAGAATGATAAACATAACTGTATTTGCCATATTGCGTTACTTCGTTTTAGTGTTAAACTTACCGACTTCCCACTCTGCACCGCCTTCGATGAGGTCGGGCAGCGAACCACCCTGATAGACTTCCTCGTTCAGGTGAAGCACCAGCTTCGAGCGGTCGAACACGGCGTTCTCGAAATCATTCGTAAACTCGATGGCGTCGAAGTTGCAGGCGTTCGTACAGAGCTGGCAGAACATACAGTCGCCCAGGTCGTACGCATAATCGTCGAGCACCTTCTTTTTCTTGCCTGTCTCAGGATCCTCGGCCATGTGAGCCGTAATCTTGATGGTTCCGTTCGGACAGGC
Source organism: Prevotella sp. (assembly GCA_017556145.1). GTDB lineage: Bacteria > Bacteroidota > Bacteroidia > Bacteroidales > Bacteroidaceae > Prevotella. Next base: position 27,828 of record JAFZCU010000054.1, read on the forward strand.
CTTCTCGCACAATGTGCAAGCCGTACACTTGTAGCTGCCGTCCTCGTTGCGCTTGAATATCAAGCGACCGCGATGACGCTTAGCCACATGGAGTGTGGTCTTGCGGTTCTCGGGATACTGCTCTGTCGACTTGTTGGTGAAGAAGTCCTTGAAGTATTCCTTCCAGGTGGTCTTCATACCAATAGCCAAAGTCTTCAGGCCGTGCCCGATTTCTCCGAAATATGTTTTGTTATCTTCCATATGCTAGTATTTCTAGTATTTCTAGCCTGACTAGTCTGGCTAGTACACCTTATTTAATATATAAGCCTAAAGCCACGATAACCGTCATAATTACCAGGTTGATGAGACCCAGAGGCATCAGGTACTTCCACTCCAACTTCAGGATCTGATCGATACGCAGACGTGGGAACGTCCACTTAATCCACATCAAAATCCACACCAGGAAGAAGGCCTTGCCTAAGAACCAGACGATACCAGGGATATAGTTCATCACGTTATCGAAGGCTTCAATACCGATGTTCACAGGAGCCCAGCCACCGAGGAATACCGTAGCGGCAATACCTGCGATGATAAACAGATTGAGGAATTCTGCGAGGTAGAAGAAACCAAAACCCATACCGGAATACTCAGTATGATGACCGGCTGTCAACTCACTCTCAGCCTCTGCCATATCAAACGGACCACGGTTGGCCTCGGCATTACCTGCGACAAGGAACACGAGGAAAGCAATGATGGCAGGGATATGGCCCTGGAAGATCAACCACTTCCAAGGACCTGTCTGAGCTTCCACGATACCGCTCATCTGCATGGTACCCGTCAGGATCACAGCAGTGATGAGACAAAGGCAGAGCGACATCTCATAGGAGATCATCTGCACGGCACCACGCATGGCAGAAACCACAGAGTACTTGTTGTTGGAACCCCAACCTGCGAGGAAGATACCTACCACACCAATCGAAGAGATGGCGGTGAGCAGGAACACACCCACGTTGAAATCGAGAATGGTTGCGCCATTGTTCCAAGGCAGGAACGAGAAGGCGCCCACAGAACCGATAATCACTAAGAGAGGAGCAACGAGATAGAGCAACTTGTCGGCCTTGTCGACGATGAAGATCTCCTTGACAAGCATCTTGAACACGTCGGCAAACACCTGCAGCAAGCCCCAGTAACCTACTCGCATCGGGCCTAAACGGCACTGGAAGTAGGCACACACCTTACGCTCCATAAATATCAGTACGATGGCCAGCAGGGCATAACCGCCAAGGACGGCAACTCCCACCAGCACGCACTCAATCAATATCGCCAACCATTCCGGGCAGCCTAATGTCACCTGCAGCAGTTGGTCGAACCATTGTGTAACTAAACTAAAATCGAACATATATTCTTTTCTTTTTTCTGACAACGGATTTAACTGATTAAACGGATATATTCTGTTCGTTCATCCGTGAAATCCGTGTAATCCGTTGTTGTTATTATCTGTCGATGTCTGGAATGACCACGTCAATAGCGGCACAAGTGGCAATGAGGTCGGCAATCTTCTGACCACGGAGCATCGGGTCGAAGGCACCAACCAATGAGAGACCCATCGGACGCATCTTCATACGGTAGGGACTCTTGTCGCCACGAGAGTCGAGATAGACACCAAACTCACCGGCCACACCCTCAACAGAGAAGTACCACTGTCCCTCAGGCACCTTGATGATAGGCTTCTGCTTCACGTAGAAGTCACCCTCAGGAATGTTGTCGATGAGCTGCTCGATGATGTTCAGGCTCTGGTACATCTCATTGATATGAACGAGATAACGGTCCATCGAGTCACAGCCGTTGAGCGTACACTGCTCCCACTCCACCTTGTCATACATATCATAGGGGTGGTTCTTGCGCACGTCGTTCTTCCAACCGGAAGCACGTCCGGCAGGACCAGTCACGGCATAGTTGATACAATCCTCAAGACTCATCGGTCCACAGTTCTCAAGACGGTTGTGAGTGATGACATTGTCACCAAACACATCCATGTACTCCTGAATCGTCGGACGCAGGTAGTTCACCAGATCCTTGCAGTTCTTCACGAAGTTCGGATCGATGTCGTCCTGCAGACCACCAATACGATAGTAGTTCTGAATCAGACGACCACCAGTGGTCTCTTCCATACAGTTCAACACATGCTCACGGTCACGCATACCGTAGAGCATTGCCGTCAGGGCACCCAGGTCCTGACCGACACAGGAGGTATAGAGCAGGTGGGAATCGAGACGCTGAAGCTCGTCCATAATCGTACGGATGTACTTGATACGGTCGGTCAATTCAACCTCTAAGGCTTCCTCAATGACACCCACCAAAGCATGGCGATGTTGCATGGCTCCCAGATAGTTAAGACGATCTGTTAAAGCAAGCGTTTGAGGATAGGTCATGCTTTCCCACATCTTCTCAATCGCACGATGGATATAGCCCAAGTGCGGATAGATGCGCTTCACGGTCTCACCATTCAGCACCGTCTGCAGACGGAGCACACCATGCGTAGCAGGATGCTGCGGACCAATGTTGATCACATAGTCATCGGAACCGAAAAGCCTGTTCTGCTTTGACTGCAAAACGCCGTCCTTGTCGAGATAATACTCCAGACCATAGTCGGGTTCTTCGTCATCCTCCAGGGTATAGGCATCATTAAACTGCCAGTCCTTGCGGAAGGGGTAACCCTTGAAATCGCTGCGCAGGAACAGGCGGCGCATATCCTTATGACCGAGGAACACGATACCGTAGAAGTCGTACACCTCACGCTCCAGCAGATCAGCCACACGCCAGATGTCAGAAACAGTGGGGAGATAAGCCAACACCTGACCATCTGTCTCACCAGTACCATTTGAGGCCAGTCCATCGCCGCAGACCTGCGTCTTGGCGAGCATCTTCACCGAGCAACGCTCGTGCGTCTGTGTATTCTCAAGGATATAGACACAACCGAGGCCTTCCTCTCCAAAGTCTTCACCGACAATCGTGACAAGATAGTCAAAGCCCTTCTTGTCTTTCAAGTTCTGCATCTCAGAGGCGAACTTGTCAAAATCGAATGATAGGAATTCTAATTTCATACAGCGGCCTCCTTTCCTATTTCAGAGTTTTCAGAATACTCAGAGTTTTCTGAATTCTCCGACATAAAATCCTTGGGCACATCCGTAATAACCATGGGCTCTCTGCGATGATCGCCATGCTTCTCGCGGAAGGTCAGCTCCTCATTCGATACGCCCAGGGCTGCTTCTTCAGCCGTCTGCTTGTGATTGGCGCCACCGAAGAACTTCTCGATCTTCACCTTACGCTGCAGCTGCATCATGCCATACATGATAGCCTCCGGACGTGGGGGACAACCAGGAATAAACACATCGACGGGTACGATCTCCTCGATACCCTTCACCACATGGTAACTCGACTTGAAAGGTCCACCACTGATGGCACAGCCACCAACGGCAATCACATACTTAGGCTCAGCCATCTCGTCGTACAGACGCTTCAGGGCAGGTGCCATCTTGTGTGTGATGGTACCGGCACACATGATCAGGTCGGCCTGACGGGGAGAGTTACGCGTGACCTCGAAACCAAAACGAGCGAAGTCGTAACGGGCACAGCCACAAGCCATGAACTCGATACCACAGCACGAGGTGGCGAAGGTCAGCGACCAGAGGGAGTTGGCACGTCCCCAGTTAATCAACTGGTCGAGCGAGCCGGTAATCACATTGACGCCACCCTCATGGAGTTCGTCAACGATCTTCTCCAACGAGGCGTTGTCGTTCCACTCCTCGTAGGGAATACTCTTGATGTGCGGCCTAAGGCCGCCATTCTTCGACTGTGTCGAAGCGGTCGTCTTCCTTACTTCCATTCCAGATCTCCTTTCCGCCAGGCATACGCCAAGCCTAATACCAGAACTACCAGGAAGAAACCGATGCTCAGCAGAGCCAGCGCACCGAAGTCCTTCACAACGACTGCCCATGGATACAGAAACATCGTTTCCACATCAAACATGAGGAACAGGATGGCGAAGAGGTAGAATCCCACTGTGATGGGCAACCATGCGGTGCCTCGCGTGGGGATACCACTCTCATACGGCTCACCTTTCACCTTCGCGTAGGATCTCGGTCCTATCAGCTTGGCTACGATATAAGCCGCCACCACCAATGTAATAGCCGTCAACAAGACGGTAATTAACAAAGTAAAGTTCATAAAATTAATATATAGTTATAACAATATTATTCTTGTTTTCAAGCAGTTACTATTCTACACCTTGTAGCTTCACAGCTTTCGTGCTGCAAAGGTACAAATAATATTTGTAAATAAGTGGAATATTTATTTATTATTTGATAATAAATGTTAATTTTGTATTTTAGCCTCCTGTCGATGTCCTTTCAATCAGTTCCAGACACATACGGCTGTTGTGGTATGGACATTTCCAGAAACCCGCCTTGTCATCGACGGTATTCAGCGTTCCATCGGCATGACGGCTCCAAAACCATTCGCCATGATGCCAGTCGATGAGCTGCGTCTTGATATACTCCCAACAACGACCAGCCCTCTCCAGGGCCTCCTCATCACCGAAGTGCTGGTAGATGTTATACCAACCCACGACATTCTCTGCCTGCACCCACCAATGGAGATCGTCATCCACATGACCGGTATCAAGATTGGCCTCATGAATCATCGAGCCATCCGGTCGCAGACCTTTCCCTGAAGCCTTCGCCACCTCACGGACAATCGGTTCCACTTTTGCCAGGACCTTCCGATCGCCAAGAACCAAGGCCGCCTCATGCAAGAGCCAGGAGCATTCGATATCGTGGCCATAGCTCTCCAGATGTCCGGCACCACGGGTCCAGTCCATCTCAAAGAAGAGATCCAGATGATGCGTCTCCGGATTCAATATACGATCGGTGAAGATGTCGATAAGGTTTCTAAGAGAAGAGGTGAGAGGTGAGAGGTAAGAGGTGAGAGATGTGTCTGCGGCGGATGTGTTCGCTGGAAAGGCCCTTAAAGCCCTCAGCAGATTGGTATAAGGCTCGATGATATGCAGATGGGTATTCTGCGACTTGGGATAGTTGGCATCATATTCCGACAGGCGCATATCTTCTATCTTCCCCCACGCTCTCGTACAGGCTTCGATATAACCGTTATGCTCTCTATCAAAAGCATGCGCCTCTATGCAGTCATAAAGCTGCAGGGCATAGTCCAAAGCCTCCCTGTCACCTGTAGCCCGAGCATATTCAGAAAGACCGTAGATGGCAAAACCAATGGCATAGAACTGTTTTTTGGTATCAAGCGGATTGCCAAGATAGTCGACACTCCAGTAGGCACCCCCATATTCCTTGTCGATAAAATGCGCTATCAGATAATCCTTTGCCCTTGTAGCGATAGCAAGGTATTCTTCCACCTCTAACAATCGATAGGCAGCAGAGAACGACCAGAGGATACGGGCATTGAGGATAGCGCCTTTCTCAGCCTTAGGATGAAGTATTCCACTATTGTCGATGCGACCATAGAACCCACCATGCTCCTCATCCACCATCTGAGTCATCCAAAAGTGCAGGATGTTCTTCTCCAGAACATCCTGCATCTCCTTTTTCATCAATGTTATATCAAACATTGCCTGATATTTCCAAATACTTACTCTTCGATTTCGCGCATGGTCTTCAGTTTCTCATTGATCTCATCCACACGTTTGGTGGTCAACGGATAGAACCATACCACGATGACTGCCAGTGCTGCCACGGCTGCCGGGATGAAGCTCATCAGCCAACGCAGTACCATCAAGGCACTCTCAGGCTGAACCACACCTGCGGCCACTTGTGCGGAATCCGTGATATAGCCGAAGCCGGAAAGCAACCACAGCACAGCTGCACCACCAATGGCACCACCGAACTTCTGGGCCATTGAGGCCGACGAGAAGATCAGACCAGTAGAAGCCGTGCGGAACTCCAGTTCTGCATAGTCGCTCACATCGGCATACATACTCCAGACCAACGGCGACATCACACCTGTCAATATCGAGATGATCACCTGGAAGATCAACATCAGCCAGAAACCGGAAGGCGTAATCGGAATAAAGAAGAACAGCACGCTGGTCACCAGCAACAGCGCATTCACAAGGATGAAGGTTGTTTTCTTACCAAGCTTATTCGCAATGGGCACACAAAGTGCCACACCCACCATGTTCGACACCTCGCCAATACCTAAGAAGAGACCGGCATAGAAGAGGAATGCCATACCCATGAAACTCAGATAGACATCGGCACCAATAATATCCACAAAGAAATAGGCCACTGTGGCACCACGAACGGTATTAAAGAGGTTCGAACACAAGGCTGCACCAATCAACAACCACCAAGGCTTATTCTTCAACAGCGAGGCAAAATCATCACCCACACTCACAGTCGACACAGTCTTCAGGTGCTCCCTGGTGAGTGTAAAGCATATGAGGAACATCACGAAGCAGGCTGCAGCGATGGTAACCATAGCCCAGAACCAGCCATTGGCGGAATTATAGCCACCGAAAAGGTTAGTGAGGGGTTCCCAGAGGAAAAGCGAGATAAACGAGCCACCATAAGCGAAGAACATACGGAAGGACGAGAAGACCGTCTTCTCTTTGGGATCGTCAGTCATCACACCCAACATGGCTCCGTATGGCACGTTGATACCCGTATAAACGGTCATCATCAGGATATAAGTCACATACGCCCAAACCAGTTTTGCCCCATAATCCCAATCAGGGGTGGTAAACAGCAAGATACCACAGATACTGAAGAAAGGAGCCACCCATAACAAGTAAGGACGATACTTACCCCACTTGGTGTTCGTACGGTCAGCGATGATACCCATCATCGGGTCTGAGACGGCATCCCAGATACGGGTCACAAGTACCAACACACCGGCATCTACAAGGTTCAGGCCAAAGATGTTGGAATAGAAAAACGGAAGATAATAGGAGAATATCTTCCAAAACATTGACGATGACATATCGCCAAAGCCATAACCGATCTTTTCGATAAATTTAGTTCTTACCATAATTATTTGATATTTTTGTTTTTCCGAATCAGTTGCTTAATCGTCTCTACACTGGCGCCAGTATACAGGCCGTCTGGAGGGGTATTCATACAGTAGTCCACGAGTTTGTCGATGGTGGAGGTAGCGACATGCATACGGGTATCTGCCGAGGCGTAGTAGACGAACACCTTGCCATCGGGATCGGCAATCCAGCCGTTAGAGAAGGCCACGTTCATCACATCACCAAGATACTCGTAACCTTCAGGTACGAGAAAATAGCCACCCGGTTGAGCGATGACCTTCGTAGGATCCTCCAAAGCAGTCATATACATATATAACACATAACGCAGGCCATCGGCTGTAGCACGCACGCCATGTGCCAGATGCAGCCAACCCGCCTTGGTCTTGAGAGGATGCGGTCCCTCGCCATTCTTCACCTCTGTAATCGTGTGATATTGACGGGCATTGATGATTTGCTCCTCTTTCACCGCTGCATGGGTGATGTCATCCACCAGCGCCCAACCGATTCCTCCGCCCGAGCCTGTATCGATGAAACCATCCTGCGGACGGGTATAAAAGCCATACCTACCGTCGACGAATTCCGGATGGAGCACCACATTACGCTGCTGACACCTGGTATTCAGGTCAGGCAAGCGCTCCCAGGTCTTCAGATCCTTGGTACGGGCGATACCGGCTGTGGCTGTGGCAGCAGACAGATTGCCCGGCTGCGAGTCGTCATGACGCTCCGCACAGAACACACCATAGATCCAGCCGTCCTCATGCTGGGTGATACGCATATCATAGATGTTGGTGGCGGGAATCACATCATCGGGCATGGTGATGGGTTCCTCCCAGAAACGGAAGTTATCGATACCGTTAGGCGATTCTGCTACAGCAAAGTAACTCTTTCTGTCAGCCCCCTCCACACGGACCACCAGACAATACTTTCCATGCCATTTGATAGCACCGGCGTTGAAAGCGGCATGACACATGATACGCTGCATCAGGTAAGGATTATCCTGCTCGTTGAAGTCGTATTTCCATTCCAAGGGGATATGGGCAGCTGTCACTACGGGATTCTTATACTTCTCGTAGATGCCGTTTCCCCACTCCACGGGTTCGTTCTTCAAACTCAGCAGCGCCTCATGATGGGCCCGAAGGGCAGCCACTTTCTGTTCAAACGCGGTCATTTGTTGATATCGTTAAGGAATAATGTATTCTTTTTATCATACAGTTGCCTGAAATATTCAGCATCAGGCTTGGCAGGCGACGGACCGAACCATTCCTCCTTATAGTTCCGCCATACCAGGAAATAGCTGATAGGATATTTGTCGAGTATCGGTGTCAGCGTCGAGGTCCACCAGGTAGGATCGGTCAGGTTCTTCAGGCCGCACTCCGTCAGGGCGGCAATCTTTCCGTGGTCCTTTGCAAACTGACACAGCATCGCGAGGTTCTGGTCCAACTGACTCACGAATTCTTCCCTGGTGCCCCACTGATAGCCGTCGATACCAACCAACGAGATACGCTCATCACCAGGATAGCGCTCCAGGTATTTCTCATTGGTCAGATCCGTAGCCATACCTGGCGAATAGGCCCAGAGCAGGTTGTCGAAGCCGTCGGCATCGAGCTTATCCTGCAGCAGGTTCCACAAAGCCTTATATTCTTCTGCGGTACAGAGTTTCTCGCCCCACCAGAACCAGGAACCGGTATTCTCATGCCAAGGACGGAAGATAATGGGTATTTTCTGTCCGTCTGCGGTCTTCAGAGTCGCCAGGAAATCGCTCAAACGATCCATCCAGACCTTGAACAACTCAGCATTTGGGCCGCCAGGCAGTATGCTTCTCACGACGGTCGTGTCAGACACATCCCAGGCAGACCCCTCAGGAAATTTCTGTGCGCCTCTGCCGCCATCAGGAGCCGTTGTAGCAGGATTGCGTGGGTGCCAGCTGATGGTCACGATACCACCGCGCTCATAATGGCGGATGATTTCTTCGGTAATCTTGGTAAAAGGCACACTGTCGAGACTCTTCACGTCGCCCATCTCAATGCCGCCGAGCTCAAAACCCATCACGGCCGGCCAGTCGCCACAGACATTCTTCACATCACTGGAGTCTTGCTGGTACGCCCACGTCAGTCCGTAGAACGGATCATCCTCATGTCCGAACATATAGCCTTTCTGTCGCAAGGTGTCCAATCGCTCCATCAACTGCTGTGCCGGTGTCTTCTCGGGCTCAGCTTGTTTCTGAACGTTACACGCCACCACAACCACGGCGGCTAAAACCATCAAAAAATGTTTCATATTGTCAGGTCCATGCTATTTGGGTGCAAAGATACACATTTTTTCCCAAATTCGGAAACATTCTATTGACAAATTTTAATACTATTCGGCAAAAATGTGCTTAAATCGCTCAATTTGGTGCTGAATCACATCTAATGTTGACTTGTCACCGACAAAGACCGAGTTCAAACCCTGTTGTTCCTGAGCCGGATCGCCGGTGTAGTCGTCACCCACCTGCCACTGCTGTTCATGTCTGGGTTTTGCGAAGCCACCCCAGCCCCAGAAGTTACAGCCAGCAAAGTAGCCACCTTGCTCAGCATTGTCGCCCACGAGCGAGAACACATACTGGTAGAAGCCGTCACGACCCTTGGTGGGTGTGCCCAAAGCGAACTTGAAGTCATCTCGTGGGTAGCCGAACTCCTCCATCACCAAGGGTTTGTTCAGTCGGGCACAGATCTCCAAGTGGCGGTCAATATAATCCTTGGTGTTGGCTTTCGCCTGCGGAAGGTCCTCTATCAGATGGTCTTCACGCGCCCAACTCCAGTTATAGGGCCAGAGGTGGATGTTGCAATAGTCGATGTTCTCGTCCTTGCAGATGCGCTCATAGCAGTCCCAGTCGTTCTCACAGCCCCAGGAACCCTCCGAGCCAATGGATATCAGATGGTTCGGGTCGAGACTGCGGATCAGGGCCGAGGCCTCAGCCAGCCACTTTTCGAAATCGGGGAGCACAGCCTTGTCGAAGGCTCTGGGCTCGTTGCCAATCTGCCACGACATGATGGCCGGATCGTCCACATATTTCAAGCCTGTATAGCGATTGGTACGACCGAGGATGAAACGCACATAGTCATAAAAAAATTCGTGCGCCTTCTGGTTGGTGGCATACTGGCTCATCGCCTTCATATAGGCCGGATAGCCGTCTTCATTAGGTCGCGGCTGCTTGCCTGCGCCAGCATGCTCCAAGTAGAAGCCGTAGCCCCCACTCCACTCCCAGGAATTGTTAAGATAAAGCACGGCCACCATCCCGCGCTTACCCATCTCCTGAAGCAGGAAGTCGAGACCAGCCAGAATCGTATCGTTGTAGACACCTGGTCTGGTCTGCAGCGTCGGCTCCACCTTGGTGGTAATGCCTCGCTCACCATCACTGCCAACAAGGATTCTGAGGTTGTCGATGCCAATCTGTTTCATGTAGTCCAGTTCCTTGATCAGACGCTGGCGGTCACCTCCCTGCCCTTCCGAGCCCAGAATGGCCCCATACCAGAAGTTGGTCCCTACATAATAATAAGGTTTGCCATCCTTCACGAAATGGCCGTCGCTGACGGTCACAAACTTGGTAGACTGGGCACATGCGGAAAGACAGAATGCCGCAAGGAATAAAAAGTTTCTAAGTTTCATAGTGCATTGTTTAGGTGATATGTAATCAGCCCCTCTATCGGCGACGGGAGGATTTTGCCAAGACGGAAGCCCTCTGCCTCAGCAGCACCCGACAGCTGGTCGCGGAAATACCAGGCAATACTGCCCACAAACGAGACGGGTATCTCCGGATGGCCATAGGGACGGATATTATAACGGAAGAAATCCCGGAAATTAGCCATCACCAGATGCGCCACGGCAGCATCGGAAAGATGGCGATGGATGAAGGGAGCGAGCGATGCCAGGAAACGATTCGGCATAGGTTCCCGGTAGACCCGTTGGATGACATCCGACATCGTCAATCCGTATTCCTGTTCGAACTCAGATCGGATATTATCTGACAAAACACCTTTATAGAGTTCATGCAGGAAATGCTTTCCAAGAACACCGCCACTCCCCTCATCACCCAGGATATAGCCCAAGGCCGGGGTGTTGGCAACGATGCGTTCACCATCATAAAGGCAAGAATTAGCGCCCGTTCCTAAAATACTGGCAATACCAAAGTTATGGCCACAGAGAGCACGCGCCGCACCCAACAAGTCACTATGCGCTTCAACCTGTTTTGCCTGCGGAAAAGCCGCTTGTAGGAGGGTTGTCATGATTGTCGCCTGTTCCGGACGGACACCACTGCCATAAAAACAGACACACGACACACAATCCGGATCCAACTGCGGAAGAAGTTCACGACGCAGGATCTCCGCAATAACTGTCGGGTCCTGATGAAAGGGATTGATGCCTTGGGTATGAAAATGCGCCACGGAGCCAGATGCCGACTGCAAGGCCCAGTCGGTCTTCGTACTACCACTATCTGCTATCAGTATCATGCCGCAAAAGTATAAAAAAAACGACAGAATCTGGCCGTTTTCGCTGACTTTTTTATTAATCTGTGTTAATCTGGGCCATCTGTGACATTTTTTTTGCTTATTATTTGGCTTTTTTACTATCTTTGCGCACTAAAATAGCAAGACGATGAAGAGAATACTTATCATATTGACCCTCATCCTGGGCGTCGTTAGTGAGGCCGGTGCCGTGCTCAAGGAAAAAAACCTCGACTCGACGCTTGTCATTCTACGTGCGGAACTGACAAAGCACTATCAGGAACTGAATGACCAGCGCACCGAACAACGGAAACAAAGCCAGGAAGTGCTCAAGAATCTGACACAGACCATGAAACAGTCGAATCAGAATGCCCTGATGCTCTACTCTCAGCAACAGGAATTCCTGTTCGATCTGACCTATGCCTGTCACCAGGCCACAGAACAATACCAGCGTTTCCAGCGTCAGCAGCTTCCTTTCCGCGAGTTCATCAGCAACACCAGTGGTGAGATTGCCCGTTATGACAGCCTCATCAACAGCTTGCAGGCCATGCCCACGAACATCATGGGGACGCAGGCCATCAAGAACCGCAGCGTCTGTCTGACATTGGCTACGGTCATTAAACGTTCGCTCGAAGAAGACTCCCAGCAGATGGAGGACTACATCAGATACTATAATATCACGGAGCAGCGCCTGAAGCACATGAACGACTACGCCCAAAAGCGCTACTACGACATACAAACGAGCATCTTCGTGAATGGTGGTGACACCTATTGGGACATTCTGCGTAACATCTCGGAGAAATGGGAGGACATGAAGGACGTGGTTGCGAAAAAATATACGACTGATGAGTCCACCAAGCACTCCGACTGGAACATGTACTGGATCTTCGGTCTGTTTGTGGCCATCGCCTTCTACGCCCTCTTGGCCATCGGCATCAACCTCCTTGTGTTCAAGTTCATGCCTCGACGCTTCCATACCATAGAATTCCTGAAGAAGCGGTCTTCCATCATGTGGGCCACGACCACCATCACCCTGGCCATCCTGATGGGACTGATACAATATAACAGCCATCAGAACTTCGTCATCATGGCCTCAGGCTTGTTGGTCGAATACCTATGGCTGCTGGCGGTCATCCTGATCTCACTGTTGCTGCGGGTCAACGGCACCCAGATCAAAAACGCCTTCAAAATCTATGCGCCCCTGTTGGTGATCGGCTTTGTAGTGATTACCTTCCGCATCATCCTCATCCCCAGCGAACTGGTCAGCCTTGTTTTCCCACCCATCCTGTTAGTATGTCTACTATGGCAATGGTGGGGCATCCGACGCTTCAACAAGAACATCCCCCGCTCCGACATGTTCTATACCTACGTGTCGATGACGGTGTTTGTGGCCTCGGCTGGGTGTTCATGGGCCGGTTATACCCTCTTGGCTGTACAGCTGCTCATCTGGTGGATCATGCAACTGACCTGCATCCTGACCATCACCTGCATCTCCGACTATCTGAGGATGTACGAGGAGAAGCATGAGTTCTCGAAGAAACCTGTGACGCAGACCTGGCTCTATACCCTGACCCACCAGGTAATCCTGCCCATCCTTATCGTCTGTTCGGTGATGATCAGTGTCTATTGGGCTGCTGAGGTATTCAACCTGAGTGACATGTGCTGGGACATCTTCAACAAGAAGTTCATCAACCAGAAGAACCTCCAGGTGAGCGTAGTAAAACTGGCAGTTGTGATTGGCACGTGGTTCCTGTTCAGATGGATCTCAAAGACAGTGCTGAGTCTGATGCGTCTGCATTTCGAGACGAAAGACCCGACAACAGCCGAGAGTCGTGTCGTGATGGGTAAGAACGTCATCCAGCTGATTATCTGGGGTGCCTGGCTGCTGATGATCCTCGCCTACCTGCATATCAGCGTGGAATGGCTCCTCGCCATCTCTGGTGGTCTTTCCACAGGTATCGGTTTTGCCTCGAAGGACATCATCGAGAACATCTACTATGGTGCCTCGCTCATGGCAGGACGCATCAAGGCAGGCGACTGGATAGAAATCGACGGCACCATGGGTAAGGTGACCAGCATCAGCTACACCTCCACCATCATTGAGTCGCTCTATGGTGAGATTATCACCTTCCAGAACTCACAGCTGTTTACAAAGAACTACAAGAACCTGACGCGTAATCACGGCTATGTCCTGGCGGTCATCCCATTTGGTGTGGCTTATGGTTCCAACCTCAAACAGGTCACCATGCTCGTGGAGGATGCCGTCAATAACCTCCATCACGAGTGGATCGACCCCGAGAAGACCGTCAAGAGCGTGGTGTCGGAGATGGCCGATTCGAGCGTCAACTTCAAATTGTTTGTCTGGGTTGATGCGCCCAGGAAATCATATGTCGTCAGCGACGTACTGAAATGCGTGTACGATACTCTCACGGCCAATGGTGTACAGATACCATTCCCACAGAGAGACGTGCACTTGATAAGTGAAAAGTGAAAAATTTGCTGCTGCGACAAAAAAAAGTGCCAAAATGTTGGTGAATTAAGAGAAATTACGTATTTTTGCAAAGCAAATATGAGTCAGAAGGCAATATTTATTGCGGGTCCCTGTGTGATAGAATCAGCTGAGTTGCTGGATACTGTTGCGCGCAAGTTGGTGGAAATCAACGGGAAGCATGGGACGGACATCATCTTCAAAGCATCATTCGACAAGGCCAATCGCACGTCGATACGCTCTTTCCGTGGTCCGGGATTGGAACGCGGACTTCAATTATTGGCTGACATCAAAGCAAAATTCGGACTGCGGATTCTGACTGATATCCACGAAGCCTGGCAGGCAAAACCCGTGGGCGAGGTCTGCGACGTGATACAGATCCCCGCCTTCCTCTGCCGTCAGACAGACCTGTTGATAGCTGCTGCACAGACCGGTCGCATCGTGAACATCAAGAAGGCGCAGTTCCTAAGTGGTCGCGACATGCGCTATCCGGTGGAAAAGGCCCGGGATGCAGGCGCTAAGGACATCTGGCTCACCGAACGGGGTAATATGATGGGTTACAACAATCTCGTAGTCGACTTCCGCAACATCCCTGACATGCTCGACATCGTGCCGACGGTCATCATGGACTGTACGCATAGTGTGCAGCGTCCCGGAGGCAGCGATGGCAAGACAGGCGGCGACCGCCGCTTCGTGCCACAGATGGCGCTGGCTGCCAAGGCCTTTGGTGCCACAGGTTATTTCTTTGAAGTACACCCCACTCCTGACGAAGGACTGAGCGATGCGGCTAATATGCTGGAACTGGACAAACTGGAACAACTCATTGAAGAACTGATCAGATGATGAAGGAATCAAGAGCATACGCCATACAATGCATGAAGGATGAGGCACAGGCCGTCCTGGGACTGATACCTCAGCTGGACGAGTCGTTCGACATGGCCGTCGACCTCATGTTTCATTGCAAGGGAAAGATCATCGTCACGGGTGTTGGCAAAAGCGGACATATCGGTGCAAAGATCGCAGCTACCCTCTCGAGCACAGGAACACCCTCGTTCTTCATCAATCCCCTCGACGTGTTCCACGGCGACCTGGGAGTGATGGCCCATGGCGATGTGGTGCTCGCCATCAGCAACTCCGGACAGACCGACGAACTGCTACGCTTCATACCGATGGTGCTACACATGGAGATACCGATCATCGGCATGAGTGGGAATCCGGCCTCCCTGCTCGCCAAATACTCCACCTGTCACCTGAATGTGAGCGTGGAGAAAGAGGCCTGCCCGCTGAACCTCGCCCCCACCAGTTCCACGATGGCACAGTTGGCCATGGGTGATGCCTTGGCAGTGGCACTGATCGAGAAGCGCAACTTCCAGCCTCGCGACTTTGCGCAGTTCCATCCGGGTGGAGAACTGGGAAAGCGTCTGTTGACGACCGCCCAGGATGTGATGCGCAGCGACGACCTGCCGGTACTGCCGCCTGAGATGCACCTCGGCGAAGCCATCATCCTGGTGAGCAAAGGCAAGTTGGGCCTTGGAGTGGCAGAGGTAGATGGAAAGATCACAGGTCTGATTACTGACGGTGATATCCGTCGGGCCATGGAGAAATGGCAGGCGAAGTTCTTCGACCGTACCGTGAGCGATATCATGACACGTACCCCGAAGACCGTCAGACCTGAGACAAAGATCACGGAGATTCAGCAGATTATGAATAGATACAAGATACATTCCGTTCTGGTAACCGATGACAACCAGCATCTGCTTGGCGTCGTCGACCATTACTCCTGTATGTTATAAATAGAAATTAAGGTTTTATGAAGACTATAAGAAAACTGATTATCGTACTGCTGCTCACACTGCCGATGGCGGTGGTGGCAGACTATCTGTTTAAGACACTCGATGCACGCAACGGTCTGACAAGCAGCCAGATCAACTGCATCATGAAGGACTCACGCGGCTATGTGTGGTTTGGAACGCCTGCAGGACTGTACCGCTTCGACGGCTATGTCTTCAAGAACTTCCAGAGTGACTCACAGGATGGCTCCTCGCTGCCCAACAGTTACATCAATGCGCTGCAGGAGACCCTCGATGGCAATCTGCTGGTAGAGACAGCGGCCGGCTATTGTGTGTATCACCCGCAGACAGAGAGCTTTGAACGCGACATGAAGCAGGTATTTGCCCGCATGGGTATTGAGACCATCCCCACCATCGTCTATGTCGACCGCCACAAGAACCTGTGGGGGGCGATTCCCAACAAAGGGGTGGTATGCTACAACATGCAGCAGCAACTGCTCTATGAGTTCGGCTATACCGACGATTCACACGGTGTACCACAAGGGGCCATCTGCTCCATCAGCGAGTGTAAGGACGGCGCCTTGATCGTCTATGACGACGGACGGATCGTCTGCTGTGATGTCATGCACCAGCAGCACACGGTATGGGGCACCAACGAGATTGCCAACCGTAAACTGCGCAGATCGAAGACCCTCAAGGCTTTTGCCGACCAGATGGACAACATCTGGCTATATGGTCAGGGTACCCTCTTCAAATATAACAAGAGTGCAGATACCTGGGACACCTCCATCAGCGAACAGCTGGGACTGACGAGCGTGGGTGTCGACCGCAACATCAATGGCATGGCAGGCGACCGCAACGGTAACATCTGGATTGGTTCCGACCAGATGGGACTGCTGCGCTATGACATCAATACCCACGAGGTGGAGCCTGTACAGCCCGTCAACATGAACGACAGGCAGATGCGCCACGAGACCATCAGCATACAGAGTGTCTATGTCGACGATACTGACCTGCTCTGGATTGGTACGGAGAAGTCGGGCATCGCCTATTCCGGTCAGTACATTTACCGTTTTGCCTCACTCATCAATGGCGATATCACAGCCATTGCCCAGTCTGACAGCGGAAAGGTGTGGTACGGCACCAGCGACAATGGTGTCATCGGCTATAATGGCCCACTCGCCAGTAAGAAGGTGTCTGCCATGGCATTCACCCCGGACGGAAGTCTATGGGTTGGCTCCAAGCGCAATGGTCTCACACGCATCAAAGACGGCAATGCCACCATTTATTCACTGGCAAAGGACAGCATGAAGACCTTGATCGACGACCATGTCAATGCGCTTTGTACGGATAACATCGGCAACCTGTGGATTGCCACCAATGGCGGTTTGCAGGTCTACAATCCCAGAATGAACTCCTTCTCCTCCTATACCCGCGAGAATGGTAAGCTGAACACCAACAATGTCACTTGTCTGCATTATAACAAGGACAGTAAGAAGAACAACCTCTACATCGGTACTTCAGAAGGGCTGGTGGTACTCAACCTGTCCAATACCGAGAAACGGGTGCTCACCGGAAATGTCTCACACACCAAACAGTTCACTAACAACTATATTACCCAGATTGCCAAAGACTCCCGCGGACTCCTCTGGGTGGGTACGCGTGAAGGTCTGAACGTGCTGAATTCCAACAATGACCTGAACAACGACAACCTCGACTATATCACCGAGAAACAGGGTCTTTGCAATAACAACATCTGCGGTATAGCCGAAGACAAGAACCACAACATGTGGATCACCACCAGCAGTGGTGTCACCCGTATTGTGGTCAACCGCAGCCATGAGGACGGCAGCTATGCCTATGGCCTGTATAACTACTCCACAGCAGATGGTCTGCAGAGCAATGAGTTCAACCCAGGTGCTATTCTGACCCGTCACGACGGTAATGTGGCGTTCGGTGGTCTCTTTGGTGTCAACTGGATGCTCAAGAACGGCAACGCCGATACTGAGACGCTGCCCAGAGTGATGCTCACCCAGTTGTTCCTGGGCGAGGAGGAAGTACTGATAGGACATGAATACGACGGCAAGGTGCTGTTGACGCAAGCCTTCAATGAAACCTCGAAATTGCAACTGAACCACAACCAGAACACGTTCACCATCAAGTTTGCCGCAGGCAACTACAACCAGAGTGAGCGTCTGCAGTTCATGTACTGGATGGAAGGTCTCGACGATGACTGGAAAAACGGAAATGCCCTCACCCATGGTGTAACCTTCCGCGATCTGTCCAGTGGAAAATACACGCTCCATGTTAAGGCCGTCAGTACCGATGGTGCCGTCAGTAACCAGGAGCGTACCTTGTCTATCACGGTGGCCAGTCATTGGCTCCTCTCTTGGTGGATGCTGCTCGCCTATGCCATCATCATACTGGTGGCCGTCTATTTCTGGCGTATCGGTCTGAAACAGCTCAAGGCCATCAGAGACCGAAAGAGAGCAGTCATCCTAGAGCTGAAGATGCAACGCGAAGCCATCAAGGCTGCCAGCGATGACCTGCGCCAGCCGATGGCCCGTATGACATCCATCATCGGCAACCTCTCTGAGAAGGAGAAGGACCTCGAAGAGCGCGAGCAGCTCAATGCCCTTCACTCTCAGATGCTTCAGATTATCACGCGTGTGAGCGACATGCAGACCGAATTGGAGCATCCTGAGTTGAAAGCCAAGAATGCTGTCCACGACCGCATGGAACTGAATGCCAAGGGTGAGATTGTATTGCCTGATGTTCCCAGCGAGACACTGACCTCGGAACACACCAGGTCAAGGGCAGCCATGGACACCCCGACCATGAAGTTCTCAGTGTTCATGATCGACGACAGCGAAGACTTC
Source organism: Prevotella sp. (assembly GCA_017556145.1). Classification (GTDB taxonomy): domain Bacteria; phylum Bacteroidota; class Bacteroidia; order Bacteroidales; family Bacteroidaceae; genus Prevotella. The sequence continues at coordinate 46,505 of JAFZCU010000054.1, forward strand.
ATCAAGTTCGCCATGGCACGACTCAAGTACGTCTACAACTTCCATGCCTATAACGATATCATCAAGGCAGCCACAGATATTGATGCCTTGCACCCCGACCTGGTCATCTGTAAGCAGAACATGGCGGGCATGACCGGTAGTGAGTTGTGTAACCAGCTGAAGATGAGTCCAATCTCACAGAAGATCAAGTTCGTCCTGCTCACCGACAAGGCCCTCACCCCGATCGACATGCGCAACCAGAACATCACCCTCTCTGCCGATGACTATCTCGCCAAGCCGTTCAACCTGCAGGAGGCCATCATGCGCTTCAACAAAGTGCTCGGCCTTGGTCCGATTGAGATCGACAGCGACCTGATTGAAGGGGCAGAGACGCGTATGCTGGAGAACCAGAACTCAAGTATGACCACTGCCACCGAGTCCTATGAGGATACCGACACTGCCACAGCATTGGCACAAGGCAGCGGAGTGACCAGCGAGGATGATCCCATCAATATCGTGGATACGAAAATCACGAGACCGAACATCCAGAATGCGCCTGCCGTCACCGGAACTCAGAATTTGGTTCAGGAGGAGTCGACCTTGTCCGACTACTCCATGCTCGACATCATGGACCAGCAGCTGATGAAGAACATCGAACAGTATGTGATGCAGAACATGAGCCGTGGCCAGATCAGTCTCGAGGAGATGGCCACTGCCATGGGCATGGGACGTGTACCCTTCTTCCATCGCATCCGTAACCTGACTGGCAAGACACCTGCCGAACTGATTCGCGACCTGCGTCTGAAACACGCCTGCATTCTGTTGAAACGCACCAATATCAATATGAGTGAATTGGCCACGAACATCGGCTTCATGACTGCCGAGAACTTCATCACCATCTTCCGTGAGAAGTTTGGCATGACCCCGCTGGAATACCGGCTGAAGCATAGAAAGTGATTGTATGAGTAGGCGTATTCTCTTACTTCTCACCTCGTACCTCTTACCGCTGACGCTTTCCGCCCAGACCAGCGACTCCCTCATCGTCCATCAGATGGAGGCCGAGGGCGTATACTTCACCCAGGGCAATCAGGTCAAGCTGCTGATGTCCGGCAAAGACAAGTTTGCCGATATGTTTGATGCCATCCGACAGGCCAGAAGCAGTGTCCATCTGGAATACTTCAATTTCCGCAACGACTCCATAGCCTCGCTGCTCTTCGACCTCCTCCGGGAGAAACGGAAGGAAGGTGTGGAGGTCAGGGCCATGTTTGATGGCTTTGGCAACGACTCCAACAACCAGCCGCTCAAGAAGTACCATCTGCGGAAACTATGGGCCGACAGCATCAACATCGTGGAATACGACCCCATCCGTTTTCCGTGGGTGAATCACATCTGGCCCCGTGACCATCGGAAGATTGTGGTCATCGACGGCGAGATTGCCTACACTGGGGGCATGAATGTAGCCGACTATTACATTGTCGGCACTGAACAGGTGGGCGAATGGCGGGATATGCACTGCCGTCTGGAAGGACCTGTAGTCAACGACCTCCAGACCATCTTTGCCCGCATCTGGAAGAAAGCCACGAAAGAGGATCTCTCCGATCCGAAATATTACCAGGGCAAACCTGCCGGCAACAAGATGGTCGGTATCGTCAACCGCGAACCTCATGTCACTAATACCATCATGCGTCGGCTCTATATCCAGGCCCTCGACAATGCCCAGGACTCCATCCGTATCATCAACCCCTACCTCACCCTGATACCGTCTGTCAGCAAAGCATTGAAACGGGCGCTCAAGCGAGGTGTCAAGATGGAGATCATGGTGTCTGCCAAGAGCGACATCCCCCTCACCCCTGACGTGGTCTTCCGCAACGCCCATAAACTCATGAAGCGTGGTGCAACGGTCTGGCTCTATCAGCCCGGTTTCCATCATTCGAAGATCATGATGGTCGACGGTAGATTCTGTACTGTTGGCAGCACGAACCTCGATGCCCGCAGCATGCGGTTCGATTATGAGGAGAATGCGCTGATCATCAATCGTGCGACCACTAAGGAACTCGACGACATGTTCGACCGCGACAAGCAGAAGAGTGTCATGCTGACCGAAGAGGAATGGAAACGCTTCCGCACAGGCTGGCAGAAGTTCCGTGGCTGGTTCGGAAGTCTCTTGCAGCCATGGCTTTAACCCGCGATACCGTTATTTCTGTGGCGAAGGGTATCGCCATCATATTGATGGTCATCGCCCATGCAGAGGCACCTGGCTGGCTCTGTAAGTTCATCTTCGAGTTCCACATGCCCCTGTTCTTCATCACTGCCGGCTTTTTCTTCTCCACACGTTACCTCCACGATGAAGCCACCTTTGTCGAGAAAAGAGTCAAAGGCCTCTACTGGCCCTTTGTGAAATGGGCGCTCATCTTCCTGATTCTCCACAACTGGATGTTCGACATCGGCATCCTCAACGAGGTCTATGGCAATGAACAGGGAGGGGTGCTCCATCCCTGGACCTGGCGTCAGATGCAGCAGAACATCTGGAACATCTTCACTGCCATGGGAGGCTACGATGCCTTCCTCTGTGGCGCTTTCTGGTTCTTCCGGGGCCTCTTCGTCGCCAGCATCCTCTATCTCATTATATATAAGGTGGTACTGAAGTTGCTGCCCACGCGGGCAGCAACTTCAGCGCCTTACCTCATTTGCCTTATCCTACTCCTCCTCTGCGCCTGGAAGACCTGGTCAGGTCTAAAAGTGGTGAATCTCGTGCAAGGGGGCTATCGCGAGCTCATGGGTTGTTTCTTCTTCGGCATCGGCTTTATCTTCCGACAGTTCGTGGCCACCTACCGTCAACAGATGTCACGCCATCATGCCCGTCTCTGGACCTCCCTCCTCTTTGCTGCCGTGGTGTTCCTCTTCTCCAAGTATCTCACCGCCAACATGAACTGGCGCTCTTCCTTCCAGCAGTTCCTCTCTCTCCCCATCCCAGCCATCCTCGGCTTCCTGATGACCTACAACCTCAGCAGCTGGATCGACGAACACAACAACCGGTTCAAGCAGTTCCTGGTCTACACCGGCGACCATACCCTCTATGTCTTCATCTTCCATATCATCGCCTACAAGACCATCAGCTTGCTGAAGATCTGGTACTATGGCCTCGATCCTCGGCAGATTGGCTGTCACATGGTTATCCACGACCATTCACAGGACGACTGGTTCTGGGTACTCTATACCATTGCAGGCGTCGGCTTGCCCTTGTTAGGCATCTGGCTCTATGAAAAAGGAAAGGCGAGGTTCAGAGCATATAGAGCATCATCTGCATCTCAGGTTCAGTGATGCCCTTCTCCCGTAACAGTGCCAGCTCATTCTCGATGATGAAGGTCTTAGGCTCACGCGTCTCCTTCAGATAACGGTGGAAACAGTCGGCAGCCTCATCCACATGCCCGCCCAACCACAGGCAATAGCCGTTGTTCAGCAGGTCTTCAGGCAGCGACCGACCTGTCAACAGCTGGGCATAGATCTTCTCCGCCTGCTCGTATTTCCCATCGCAGGTGAGCGTCCATGCCAGGACCCTGTTCACATTCTTGTCATCAGCAGATTCGAAGTTCAGGCGGTAGAGATCCTTTAGGGCATCGGCATACCGGCCGAGATTTGTCAGACAGACGGCACGGTTCAGCAGATAATGCTTCTTCTCAGGTTGGATGGTCAGAAGCTTGTCGTAGGCCTCCAGCGCCTCCTGATAGCGTTCCTGGTCGAAAAGTGCCCGGGCATAGCCCTGCTGCGCTTTCTCATTTTCCGGCTCCAGTGCCAGTGCCTGCTGATAGCAGTACAAAGCGTCTTTCTCTGGCCCGAAGTCATAATACCGGTGCTGTAGCAGATACCCGCACATCATATAATGACGGAAGTCACATCTGGCCTCCCCGCAGTTCTCAAGCACCATCCCTGCCTCATGCAGCCGTTTCTGCTTGATGAGGAAAGCTGCCATATCGTTGAAATAGGCCTCGATATGGGTGCGTGAGAACACTTTCTTTGCCATGAAGAGATACTGGCAGTCCTCGAAGGGACGACTGAACTCACTGCGATAGGGGTACAACCGGAAGAAACGGTACAGGTCCTGCAGATAGATCCGTCGGATATAAGCGTCACTCTGGCTGTCCTCCGGCATCACCTCCGATACACTGGCCTCCCCACGCTCCATCATCTCCCAGAGGTTCTTCGGGATATGGTTTATCACCTGATTGAAGGCAAGCAAAAATGAGTATTTGTCACTGTGGCAGAAAGGTCCCGCCTGCATCAGACTCTTCATAAACGCGTTGTTCTTCAGCTTCGACGCAACGTCCGCAATACCCGGATGGTCTGGATAGAAAGGCACGAACCAGTTGCAGATCTCCCGGAAGAAGTCGTAGCGCTTCATCTGCGAGAACCCCCCGAAATAGATGTCCGAGCCTTGTTTCTGCATCTCCTGCATCCGCAGGAAGCTTTCCTCCACCTGTTCCATCCTGCGTTCTTCGGCATCCGGATGCAGGATGTCATCCAACGAATGGTCCTCCACCTCCTCTATGCCATTACGTGTCACCCGGAAACCGTTGTTCTTCAACAGGTCGGGCATAATCTCCTGCTGGATGGTCTGATTGTCCTTCTCGGCATTGATACACAGGATGATCTGATGCTGCAACTGCACCAGCTCCTGACACACGGCCTTGTCGGCTAGGAGTTCCTCCAGCTCCTTCCTTTCCTCGCCATAGAGACTCAGGAAGATGTCATCCTGCAAGGCGAGCACCCATCCTACCAAGGCTCTCTGACGCACGGCTGTGTCTGTACTCTGGCGGTAGACCGTCAACAGCACCTTGAACTTGACGATGTCGAAGTGGTTCAGTGTCGCCAGCATCACGGCGCTGGTCAGCACCTGCTGGTCGTTGGAATCGATGGTGGGCGACAGCAGGATCTCCTCCATGGCAGAAGCCTGACTATCACGCCAGATGGCAGAAAGCCAGAGACGGTCAAACCAGTCGGCTATCAGCTGATGATGCCGCTGATGCAGTGCCTTCTTCTTCTCTGCCTGCGTATGTTCGGGTTCGAGCGCCAGCATCGCCCCGTCAGCCACATAGGCCTCGAGGGCCTCCTTCAACACCTGTACCGTCCAGTCATGCGTAGCAAGGCTCAGACGGTCATTGACGGCCGTCAGATAAGTGGAATGCTTGATACTGTAACTCAGGGCAGCATTGGCATAAATCACATAGAGCCGATGCAGGAGACTGTCGTAGAGGACTGGCAACTGCGGATCCCTGAAGCCCCGTTTCCAGTAGTCCGACATCAAATGGAAATCGGCCTTGATGCTATACAGACGATCCGCATCACTGGGTCCTGAATAGGAGGCGAGATACCCCTCCATGGCATTGAGCGCCTCACTGAGGTTCCGCTTCAACAGCCAGTCGTAGACTACATCCAATGCACGATTCTCTGTCATACCTATTTCTTGGAAAGCCATGCCTTCGCCCTTTCCACATCCGCTTCCCGGGGCAGGGCAATACGATGGAACTTCAAATCCTTGCTAATCTCTTTCAATGCCTCTGGCTTCACCCGACAGTATTTCGTGATCAGGGAGACATAGCTGGCGATGCCATATTGGTTGATGGAGTCGCAGGCACGGTTATAGCCCTTCGTGAAGGCCCGCAACTGCTTGGCACGGCTGGCTTCCTCCATGCCCTTCCACTGCACCACGATGACCCCCATCTCCATATCCATCTTCCTGGTGTCCATCAGCACCTTGTGCTTGAGCAGCCTCGCCTGGGCAGCCTGGGGTTCCGGCAGGATGAGGGCATCCATCTCATTGTTCTCCAACATCTTCAGGCGCACGTTCACATCGTTGATCTGGATGCGGAACACCTGCTCCGACTTGAGCTTCCCGCTGTCTACGGCCAGATCGCCGATCAGGTCTGTCACAGAGTATCGTGTCATGGCGAGCATCTTGTCGTCCAGGTTCTTCAACGCCAGGATACGGGCACTACGGTTGGTCACTAACTGCCAGTAGGCATTCGTCGACGTCAGATAGCGCAGGCTGTCTCCCTGTTTCTTCAGTCGCTCCACACGGACCAGGTCCGACACACCCACTTCCACCCTTCGGTTAACCAGGGCCGTATCGATATCCATCTGGGCAGTAAACGGCTTCAGACGGATATCCACAGCCGTATCAAACATCTGATGATCCTTAGCCAGGAAGATGGGCAGACAGTCGAGTGTGGGCAGCACCGCCACCTTCAGGGCTGCGGAGTCTTCCCGCAGGGCCTTCTGACGCTGGGTACGGTTCATGCGCTTGGTCTCCTCATACGACTCACTACAGCCTGCCAGCAACAGCAAGCCAAGCAGCACGAGGGGTAATATCTTTGTATATCTCATATCACATTCACAAATCGCCTGCAAAGTTACAATTTTTTTTCTTTTATACCTATTTCTGGATAAAATTATTCTGATTATTCTGATTTCTTTCCGAAAAAAATAGTATCTTTGCACCAATTATGGCAAAAGACAGAATCGCATACGTATGTTCCAACTGCGGACAGGAATCCGCTAAGTGGATTGGCAAATGTCCCGCCTGCGGACAGTGGAACACTTTCAAGGAAATTAAGGTATCCCCTTCCTCCCCTAAGTTAGGGGAGGTCAGGAGGGCTCTGAACACCAGCATCCCCGGAGCATCCGGTATCTCTGCGCTTTCCGCCTCCACCGCCAAGGCCCTCCGCCTGCGCGATATCTCCAACCATGACGATCCGCGCATCGACATGCACGATGAGGAACTGAACCGTGTCCTCGGTGGTGGTCTTGTCCCGGGCAGCATCGTCCTCTTAGGGGGAGAGCCAGGCATCGGCAAATCCACCCTCACGCTTCAGACCATGCTCCATCTCCCTGAGAAGAAGATCCTCTACGTCAGTGGTGAGGAATCCGCCCACCAGCTCAAGATGCGCGCCAACCGATTGAAGAAATCGGAACACTCCGATTACTCAGAACACTCCGATTACTCAGAACACTCTGATTACTCAGAACACTCCGATTACTCCGACAACCTCCTCATCTTAACCGAAAATTCCCTCGAATCCATCTTCGACCACATCAAGGCGGAAGTCCCCGACCTCGTCGTCATCGACTCCATCCAGACCATCATGACCGAGGATGTCGAGTCCTCGGCAGGCTCCATCGCCCAGGTCCGCGAGTGCGCCTCTGCCCTCCTCCGCTTTGCCAAGACCTCTGGTGTGCCCGTCATTCTCATCGGCCATATCACCAAGGAGGGTACCCTCGCTGGCCCGAAAATCCTGGAGCATATCGTCGACACCGTCATTCAGTTCGAGGGCGATCAGCACTATATGTACCGCATCTTGCGAAGCATGAAGAATCGCTTCGGAAGTACCTCGGAATTAGGCATTTATGAGATGCAGCAAAACGGACTCCGACAGGTCTCCAACCCCTCTGAACTTCTGCTCACCCAAGATCATGAAGGTCTCTCCGGCATTGCCATCTCCTCGGCCATCGAGGGGGTGCGTCCTTTCCTGGTCGAGACACAGGCGCTGGTATCTTCTGCCGCCTATGGCACCCCTCAGCGCTCTGCCACCGGTTTCGACCAGCGTCGCCTGAACATGCTCCTCGCCGTTTTGGAGAAGCGTGTGGGATTCAAACTCATGCAGAAGGATGTCTTCATCAACATTGCGGGAGGCCTAAGAGTCACCGACCTGGCGATGGACCTCTCTGTCATCGCAGCGGTCCTCTCGTCGAATGTCGACACCCCCATCGAGTCGGGCTGGTGCATGGCTGGCGAAGTCGGCCTCTCAGGTGAGGTACGTCCGGTCAACCGCATCGAACAGCGGATTGCCGAGGCGGAGAAACTGGGCTTCACCGATATGATCATCCCCAAGTACAACCTCAAGAGTCTCAACCCGAAGAAATACCACATCACCCTCCACCCCGTCCGCAAGGTCGAAGAAGCCCTCCGTGAATTGTTTGGTTAATCTGTGTTAATCCGTGCTTTCTGTGGTCGATTTTTCGTACCTTTGCACCCGCAAAAAAGATTATAATATAGTAATAAATAGTAAATCGTTAAATCGTAAATCATCATGACTATTAGTGAATTCAATTTTGCCGGTAAGAAGGCAATCGTACGTGTAGACTTCAACGTACCCCTCGATGAGAATGGTAAGATCACTGACGACACCCGTATTCGCGGTGCCCTCCCCACACTGAAGAAGATCCTGGCCGACGGTGGAGCTGTCATCATCATGTCACACATGGGTAAGCCCAAAGGAAAGGTCGATGCCAAGAAGTCACTGGGTCAGATCCGTGAGGCCGTTGAGCAGGCCCTGGGTGTGCCCGTTGCTTTCGCGCCCGACTGTGCCAAGGCTGCCGACGCTGCTGCTGCCCTGAAGATGGGCGAGGCCCTGTTGCTCGAGAACCTGCGTTTCTATCCTGAGGAGGAAGGCAAGCCCGTCGGTATCGACAAAGCAGATCCCGCCTACGACGAGGCGAAGAAGGCCATGAAGGCCAGCCAGAAGGCATTTGCCAAGACCCTCGCCAGCTATGCCGACTGCTATGTGATGGATGCCTTTGGTACCGCTCACCGCAAGCATGCCTCTACTGCTGTCATCGCCGACTACTTCGATGCCGACAACAAGATGCTGGGTCTGCTCATGGAGAAGGAGGTTCAGGCTGTCGACAATGTGCTCTCTAACATCAAGCGTCCGTTCGTCGCTATCATGGGTGGTTCGAAGGTCTCTTCTAAGATCGGTATCATCGAGAACCTGCTCGGCAAGGTCGACAAGCTCATCCTCTGCGGTGGCATGACCTATACCTTCGCCAAGGCACACGGCGGTGAGATTGGTGATTCTATCGTAGAGCTCGACAAGCTGGATGTAGCCCTGGGCGTTGAGGAACTCGCCAAGAAGAACGGCGTAGAGCTCGTGCTCGGTTCTGACTGCACCGCTACCAATGGTCTCGACTTCGATACGATGACGGTGAAGCCCGGTGCTGAGATCATCACCTGCCCTGCCAACAAGGTGCCTGCCGGTTTCGAGGGCGTTGACGCCGGTCCTGCTTCTCAGGACGACTTCCGCAAGGCCATCGAGGGTGCAAAGACCATCCTGTGGAACGGTCCTGCCGGTGTGTTCGAGTGCGACAACTTCACCGCTGGTTCACGTGCCATTGGTGAGGCCATTGCCAAGGCTACTGCCGAGGGTGCCTTCTCACTGATTGGTGGTGGCGACTCTGTGGCTTGTGTCAACAAGTTCGGTCTGGCCGATCAGGTATCCTACATCTCTACGGGTGGCGGTGCCCTGCTCGAGGCCATCGAGGGTAAGGTGTTGCCAGGCGTAGCAGCCATCAAAGGAAACGATTAAGTGAGAACAGTAGAAATGCATTTATACTGTCGAACGTGAGTTTGCTCGAGGCAAAGCCTCAAAGGCGAATAAACCTACAAACGTTTACGTATAAAAATCCCCGGTATGCGCATACAGCATATCGGGGTTTTTCGTACCTTTGCAGCGTTAAAAGAACGAAATAAACAAACTACATCAATATATAAAGACAGCTATGAGTAAGAAATTTGTTATTGGAGACCGTTCAAAGGACGAGTGGATCTCAGTCTTAGACACAGAGAGGAAGAAGCTCGAGTTCACCAATCACCTCGCCAGTGCCAAGGAGTATCTCTTGGAGGAGGATGCCCAGATCAACCTGCAGCGGATTCAGGAGACCGGCTATTTCAGCGACCTCCAGATCTACCTGAAGGAAGACAACAAGGCCTATAAGATGAACGAAAGCGACACACTTTAAATAAAAAATCCCCGCCAATTTGGGCGGGGACTTTTTTTATTTATCCAACAGGATCTTCATCATCTGGATGGCAGAATAAGGAATCGGCGTACCAGGACCGAAGATACAGGCGACACCAGCCTTGTAGAGGAAGTCGTAGTCCTGAGCGGGAATCACACCACCGGCAGTCACCATGATGTCCTCACGCCCCAGTTTCTTCAACTCCTCGATGAGCTGCGGGATGAGTGTCTTGTGACCGGCAGCCAGAGAGGATGCGCCAACGATATGCACATCGTTCTCCACCGCCTGACGGGCAGCCTCTTCCGGCGTCTGGAACAAGGGTCCCATATCCACGTCGAAGCCGCAGTCGGCATAACCTGTTGCCACTACCTTTGCACCACGGTCGTGACCGTCCTGACCCATCTTGGCAACGAAGATACGCGGACGACGACCTTCCTTCTGTGCGAACTCGTCGGTAAGCTTCTTGGCCTCCTCAAAGTCCTTGTCGTTCTTTGATTCTGAACTATACACGCCTGAAATTGTTCTGATTACTGCTTTATAACGACCTACGATCTCTTCGCAGGCATCTGAAATCTCACCCAGCGTACAACGCAGACTGGCAGCCTTCAC
>JAFZCU010000005.1 GCA_017556145.1 Prevotella sp.
CCGTTGACCCGCTGAACTATCTCGCAGAGATTGCCGTCCGTGGTAATCTGACTGCGACAGTACTGAAGAAAGGAACCAACACTGACCTGCTGGCCAGTCGGAAGAGTGGGATAGATACATCCCCTACTCAGGCAGACAGGCTATTAGCCCAGACACAGCTGACTCCCCAACAGCAGCAGAATGCCCAGGCTGGCGCACAGCTCACGCAACAGACGGGCAGCAATGACCCGAATACACTGTTGGCCTATCTGATGGGCCAGAACCAGGCAAATGAGAGTGCCTACCAGCAAGGTGGTGACCTCTTTACCAGCCTGATTTCGGGTCTGTTCACCTCTGCCATTGGCATGGCTGTCTTGCTTGACCATACAGGCAATGACGAAACCTCCAGTGAACAGGCGAAAGCCGTTCAACAGCAGGAACAGACGGAACAGCAAAAGGCTGCCACCCTGATCAGACGTCAGCGCGAGTCCATCGACCCCGTTGTGGCGCGAGAGACAGCCATGATGAATTTCGATGCGGAGTACCCGGAAGAACAGCGGAATACAGGCCAGCGTCTGGCTTAGACAAATTGAGAATAGAAATATAAGTTTTATAGTTTTAAAGTATTTATAGTTATGATTAAGATTGAAGAATTGAAAGTCTGCGCTACCATCAATCGCGCAGCAAGTGTGAAGAAGGACAAGAAGGGCGCAAGCTATCTTTCTTGTGGTGTTGTACTGCCTATCACTGGCAAGAATGGTGAGACGAAAGAGCTTTTCATCAATGTGATGATGGCTCCAAGCAAGGGAAACGTGTCAGAACTGACCGTTGGCCGTCGTGTGAACCTCGCCGGTGAGATGAGCATCCAGAAGCATAACGGTAAGACGTGCTGCTATCTGCGTCCTGAGAGTGTTGAACTGACCAACGATGGCACTGATGCTATCGAGGGCGTCCTCTCCTTCCGTGGCAAACTCGGCAAGAAGGATGTAGAGCTGAAGGAGGACAAGAATGGTAAGATCTTCCTTGTCTTTAGCGCCTTCTCCGTCGATAAGACCAAGGATGTGGCAGAGTTCACCTGGGTCAACTTCCTCTATTTCGATCCGCAGGACGAGGATTTCCTGAAGCCCGGCACCTATATCGATGCGAAGGGTCCTGTGCAGTTCGGTGTCTATAACGATGCCATTACCCTCGACTGTAGAGTCACCGAAGTCAAGCCCTGGACGCTGGAAAAGAAGTGACCCATCTAAAAAGAGCCGTGCGACCTATCTCAGGCAGCACGGCTCTAAAAAAATGGATTTTAAAATGACCAAAGTTCTATCGAAAAAGGGAATAATTATACTTTCAGTTGGCTCAACTGAGCCTTGGCAGCATTCATCGACTGTGTACGCTTCTGCTCGTCCTGGATCTCTTCGGTATAGTCATCTTCAGAGATGTAGTTGAGCGTGTTGTCATCGCCACATACCCAGCAGCCGAAGAGCCCAAAGTTATATCGTGGCAGACTATCTACCTTGGCATCCTCACGCCATGCGATACTGTCGCCATCAGAGATACGGATGCCGGTTAGTTCGTTCAGGTCGATGCCTGCACTGATGTTCTGGTGGTGGATTTCCATCTCCACGATGCCGCCGTCCTCCAACAGGGCCTTGTCAGCGTCGGAAAGGAAAAGGGTGCGTGTCAGAATGGAAATATTCTGGTTGATAATCTCCACGGGAACGGCCATCACCTGATTGATCACCTCGTCGAACTGCACAAAGCAGCGTCCCTCCTTTTCCAAGTCTGCCTTAACGACGCGACCCGCTTTCAGCTGTTCCTGCTGGTCGATGCTAAACTCCTCCAGATCTTCGTCCACCCATTTGGGAATGAAGTACACATCTACTGAGCCGTCATCCAGACGGATGAGTGAGATACGGGCGTA
>JAFZCU010000055.1 GCA_017556145.1 Prevotella sp.
GATCTTGACCAGGAAGTCGCGCCACTTGCTATTGTCATAGCTCAGCAACGCACTTTTCTTGCTTTCCTGCGTGATGACCAGATACGTGCATCCCTCAATATAGGGACGGCCATTGAAGAAGCGGAAATAGGCATTGGAGAGAAACTTGCCGCTATCGCTGACTTGAAGGGCGCGACCGTCGAAGCTCTTCCTCACAAACACGTCCTGCTTATGTAGCGCATAGCCCTCGCCAAGCGTCTGGACTACCGCCGTCATCAAGTTCGTGAAGTCATAGTAACAGTCCGTGTCGGCACTGTACTTCTGCACAGGGTTCTCCATCTTCAGGATGGCCGAATATTCGCCCGTCTTGGTGTACAAAACCCCTACCCCATCCACATCTTCTATCGAGAAATAAATGTCCTTGAACGTATTGGCACGCTTGCCGCCGGTGCCAAAGGCATAGACGCTGACGGCCATTCCGGCAAGGAACAAAATAAAACCTATGATTACTATTAATGTCATTCTGTTATTCTCTGTTTATATTCCTCCTTTCACTCCGTGTCCGTCTATGTCTGAGAGATACTAAAACTCCCTCGTCCGACGCAACACGAACACACCTTTCTCCTCATTCTTGGAGTGCAGACCCTTCCGTTGTTTCAGGAATGTCATCACACCGCCAAAGGCGAGGACAGCCGTACACAAGATCAGGGCAGCGACGAAGCCGATGGCCACATAGCCGACGATGAACGCGACGATGGCACCGCCAGCCGTTCCCGCAGCCCAGTAGATGTAGCGTCCCTGAAAACCCAAGAATTCAAGAGGCCGCTGAAGCCCCTTGAAAACTTGGTAATCGAGATGTTCTGCACCAGTCATCATTCACCACCGATGCCGAAGAACAGAGGCAGAGCCTGGGCTGCTGCAATCAGGAAGATGCAAGCACCCACGAGCATCATGATGCTCTTCTTGACATCCTGCTCCTCGTTGTTCATCTTGATGTACACACTGATAGCACCCACTACGGCTACGACACCAGCGATGGCATAGCACAGCTTCACGGCCACAGGCACGTACTTCGCAATCTCCGTGGTCACGGTTCCAAGAGCCGTAGTACCGGCGGAATAATCGCCAGCAGAGTTCTGAGCGAACGTTACACTTACCATGCAGAGCATTGCCAGCACCATTCCAAAACGGGGTGACTTCACTGCTTTCTCACACATGCCGACGGCTCCATTCAGGATGCCAGAAACGGCCTTACTAAACTTACTTTTCTTCATTTTTGTGTTGGTTGATTAATTTAGTTTTTATGATAAAAATGTATTGTCTAATCGAATGGGGAGAATCCCGACGAGCCGAAGTGATAGCCGAAGAACGCAGGTAGCACAATCGTTGCGCCTATCAGGAACATCACGGCTCCAAGCATCATCAGCACAGCCTTGGTGAAACCGCCCTCGCCTGCCTGCAACTTGATATAGATAACTGTTGCATTGTAGATGGCCAGCAGAGCTGCAACGGCATAGAGCAAGCCTACGACATAGCCCATCGTCAGCACCACCTCGTCAGTCATCTCGGCGAGTGCCTGAGCCGTCAGCGAGTAATTCGTACCGCCATTGCTGATTGTCACTAAGAACAACTTCGTCATGCCCATCGTCTCACTTTCTGTTGTTTGCCTTCATAGTTCGGTACATCTGCATCGGCTTGTCCATCGGCTGACTGGAGGCAATATGATACTCCCTGCTGTCAAACTCTTCTTGGTACTTCGGACGAGCCAC
>JAFZCU010000056.1 GCA_017556145.1 Prevotella sp.
AGGTTGCCTTCCCGATCCCAAAAGGACAACCTATGTGGATGGCTGGATCCTGAAGTTCTTCCCCAATGCGGATGGTGTAACCTCCGACAGTGTGATGTGGAGCCATAACATGCCTCAGGAGATGGTGCGCGTGAATTTCCAACAGGTACTCACCGATCCTGAGACCAACTTACCTATAGATACCATTCCCGTGCAGTTGTGGTCAGGCTTTGTGGGTGTCGAGGAAAATGCCACAACGCATGCCCTCACACCCAAAATCGGCTGGTTGGCCCGCATTGGCGATGAGGAATCCGATGAAGTCGGACGTATGAAGGAACAAAACAAGTATGATGGCAGTATCAGTATCGAATTGGGTAAAGGTCAGGAAGTGCCTCGTGCGCTCTCTAAGTTGGATCACATCCGTACACTGCGTCTCAACTTCTGGAACAGTCCCGTCATCATCCCCGAATGGCTGGACAAGATCCCCATCGACAAACTCTACATCATGGGCAAACTCACCGATGCTGAGGAAGCCCAGTTGCGCCAGCGGTTCCCGAATGTCAAGATTGAAAGAGTTGATGACATTTTCAAGTCGTTCAAACCGCTGCCCTCCGAAAAGTCCCCAAAAGCAAAGAAAACGAAAGCCGTGAAGGCTGGCGACAAGATCAGCGGCACGGTGAGCGATGATATGGGTCCGCTGATGGGCGCCACCGTCTGTGAGATTGACGCCAAAGAACGTGTTGTCAACTCGGGCACCACCGATGATCATGGGCATTTTGTCATGAAGGTTCAGAATCCTGAGGACCGCATTCGCTTCAGTTATGTGGGCATGATAACCGAGACTCGTGCTATCGACAAAAAGGAATACAAGATCATGATGCGATCGAGCATAATTACGGAGCCTGTTACGATTAAATCCCAAAGAAGAGTCCATTAAACCAACCAACCTATGAAGAAAAGTTTTATCATCATCATGCTGGCCCTCATCGCTAGCCTCGCGAGTGCTCAGAACGGCGTCACCTTTGTGGTCGATGAAAATCTCGCGCCCTTTAAAGATGAAGACTTTATGGCGCGTTTGCAATTCTCGGGCGAAGAGGTGATTGAAGACATCTTCGAGGATGAAGGCATGCCTGGTGATACCCGTAAATGGATTGCCTGGAGTTTCGCTGACAACGAGAAGTTCCATGCCATCAGAGGAAAGGACGTGTTCTTCCAAACGGTTGTGAGGGCCTATGCCGAGCACCGTCCGCTCGTGCTCTCACCCGATATGATATGGGTGCTCATCAGCCAGGGATTCGCCCGTTATGTCAACGCCCATTCCGAGGAACTGCGCGACCAAATTGTAAACCACACAGGGAAAATGCACCTGGTGGTGAAATCCGATAAGGAGCTGCTCTCGGAGGATGCCGACTGGGAGCAGATGATGAGCGACTTCACAGCGAAAATCGAGAGCGAAACCAAGGGCGACATCGGCCAGACCATCACCGCCGACTTCACTACGACTGGCGTCACCGAACGCATCACCTCGCAGATTACACTGATGGAGACTTTGAAGGACTATTTCGAATATGTGGTCGTTTACTTAGCCTGCGGCATTCCGACTGTCACCCTCACAGGTACGCCACAAGACTGGCAGAAGGTGCAGGAGAAGACCAGACGACTGGCAAAATACGGCGTGGGCAAATGGACACAGAGCCTCGAGCCCATCCTGACGGAGTTTGTGAAGGCATCGGAGGGGAAGGCCAACCAGGCTTTCTGGCAGGGCATAGTCAAAAAGAATCGTATAGACAAACTGGTTGGTGGTAGATGCGACCCCCGCAAGCCGACAGAGTTGGATGGCTGGATACTCAAGTTCTTCCCTGACGAGAACGGAAAAACGCCCGACCAAGTGCCACACACAGACACAATGCCGGCAGAACGGGTGTATGTGGACTTCATCTACCAAATGATTAACCCGCTTTCGGGTACAATCATGCTCGAGGTGCCGATGCAACTCATAGCAGGCTTTATCGGAACGGAGGTGGACGTCCAGACGCATGCCCTCACACCTAAGATGGGGTGGGCGGTGCGACAGATGGCAAGCACCGACAGTATCGTGAAGAAACTCAAGAGCATCGATAAAAAGCCCTACTCAGATGGCATTAATCTGCGTGTGAGCCGCGTGCCTGATTTCCTGTCTGAACTGTCACGCATCAAGCGGTTAACCCTCCACTTTACCAACGGTGTGGTGCTGCCGGATTGGTTCTACAAACTGAAGATCGACGAACTGAGAATAGAGGGTGAGATGAGCAAGGAACTGGAGGACAAAATCAGAAAGCATTTCCCGAAGGCTGATCTCAGACGTCCCAGACGCTCTAAGGCCGACGGACCGCTGATCATTGTCGACGAAGAGGTCTTCGATGGCGAACTGTCGGACATCGATCCTGCCACCATCAAAAAGCAGCGGGTCTTGAAGGATGCCTTTGCAACAGCCGTCTATGGTTCCCAAGGTGAAAACGGCGTGATCGAAATCACCACCAAACGAAAATAAACCAACAATCCGATGAAAAAGAGTTTTACCATTATCGTGCTGGCACTCATCGCCAGCCTCGCGAGCGCCCAGAAAGGCGTTACCTTTGAAGTTGACAAAGGCCTGCCTGCTCCCAAGACGACCATCCTGAAGTACAACGATCAGGATATTGCCCAGAAGATTGTTAACATCTCAGCAATACCAAAGCAACTCCACCGTGTGGTGAAGACCAGTTTCGAGGGCGAGCGCTTGTGTTATATTGCCGACGATAACTTCTACAAGTGCATGGTGCAGGCCTATGCCGATCACCATCCTTTGGTGTTGTCGCCCGATATAGTGTGGCTCATTATCAGCCAGGGATTCTCCCGCTACGTGAATGCCCATGCTGAGGAGATGCGCGACCTGTTGGTGTTTCATGAGGGGAAGATGGAACTCGTGGTTAACTCCAACAACGACGTGCTCTCGCCCAGTGGTGACTGGGAACGTTTGTTGAACGATTTCTCCACCAGCATCTCCAGAAATACCAAGGGCGAATTGGCCGACTTGATGATAGCCGACTTCACCACCACAGGCATCACCGAACGCATCGCTTCGCAGGTATCGCTGATGGATGTGGTCAAGAAATATTTCATCTATACCAACATATCAGCCGGCTGCGGTATTCCCTCCATCACACTCGAGGGCACACCCGATGACTGGCAGAAGGTGCTCGACAAGGTACGCAGTCTGAAGAAATACAAGTTAGAGAAATGGGCTTCCGATCTGGAGGACATTCTGATGGAGTTTATCAAAGCTTCCAAGGGCAAGGCCAACAAGAAATTCTGGAAGAATATCGTCAAGAAGAGACGTGTCGACCAGATGAAGAGCGAAAAGGGATGCCTCCCCTCGATAAACAGCACCTATCTGGATGGCTGGTTCCTGAAGTTCTTCCCCAATGAGCTGGGTGAAACCAAAGACAGCGTGATGTGGGATGTTGATATGCCACAGGAGATCGTGCGTGTGAGTTTCCGACATGTGTACGTTGAGCCCGACACCGGTGTTCCGATCGACACCATCCCCATGCAGTTGTGGGCAGGCTTCGTAGGCATAGAGGAAGATGCCAAGACGCGTGCCCTCACACCCAAGATAGGCTGGCTGGCCCGTATTGCTGATGAGGAAGCTGATGAAGTAGCACGTCTGAAGGAGGAAGACAAGCATAGGGGTCATCTCCATTTCAGTATGGGTAATGGCCAGGAATTGCCCCATTCGCTCTCAAAGATGGATCACATCCGTTCGCTACAACTCGA
>JAFZCU010000057.1 GCA_017556145.1 Prevotella sp.
ACCCGTCGCTTCGTGTTCACGCCCTCTGTAGAGGTGAAGGATGAGATGAATAAAACCTCGATCCAGATCACATGTCTCGATGAGGACGGCACCGTTCTGAAGCGCGTAACCTCCGGCGACAGCGGCGAGGTCGAGGACAACGAGAATGAGAATGGCTCCGAGAACGGCGGCACCGAGAATGGCGGCTCACAGAGCCAGGGCGGTTCGCAGGGTGGCTCTTCGACGGGCTCAGAGACCTCGACTGGCTATGCGCTGACGATCTCGACCAGCGGTAGTGGATCTGCCAGCATCACCAAGGACGGCAATGCCGTTGCCTCTGGTGCAGAGCTGAGCGAGGACGACGAGGTGGAGATCTCGATCACGCCTGCTGAGGGTCAGGTGCCTACGGCTACGCTGAACGGCTCGAGCATTGAGCTCACTGAATCAGATGGTGTCTATAGCGGCAACTTCGCGATGCCCGGTCAGGCCAGCACGCTGGTGATCAACACGGGCGCAGCTGATGACGACGGCTTCGACAAGGACTAAGCACTGAATTTTAAAATGGCACACAGATCTCTCAGATCTCACAGATTGTGTCCCTTACGGGACGAGCAAGCAAATGAGATATGATTATTCCGAATGAGATCTTGTTATTCCGGAGGAATATGAAATCCGTGAAGATCCGTGAAGATCTGTGTGACAATAAAAACGCTGGCTTCTCACGAGTATGCCAGCCGTTTTCTTGTGTAAAGCCGGGCGACCATCGCACCACTGATGTTGTGCCACACGCTGAAGATGGCGCCGGGGATGGTGGCCAGAGGATAGGCGGCGAAGTGGAGCGTGGCTAATGACGAGGCGAGGCCGGAGTTCTGCATCCCCACCTCAATGGATATGGCTCTCTTCTTTGGTTCGGACAGGCCAAGCAACCGTCCTATCAGATAACCAAGACTCAGGCCGCAGAGGTTATGGAGCATCACCACAACGACGATAACCAGTCCACCCGCCAACAACTTATTGGCATTGGCACCGATGACGATAGCCACAATCGTTGCAATGGCGAGTGATGAGATGGCCGGGAGATAATCAACGGCTTTCTCCGTAAACTTTGGCCAAAGGGCTTTGACTAATAATCCCACGACGATGGGCAGGATGACCACCCATAGGATGCTCAGCAGCATGCCCGCCACATCCACATCGACACTCTTTCCAGCCAAAGCCCATGTCAGCAAAGGCGTCAGCAGCGGGGCCAGCAAGGTGGAAACACCAGTCATGCCTACCGACAATGCCAGATCGCCTTTCGCCAGATAGGTAATGACATTCGAGGCCGTGCCGCCTGGACAACAGCCTACCAGCACCACGCCAAGCGCCAGTGCCTCGTCGAGCTGGAAGGCTTTTGCCAATCCCCACGCCAGCAGTGGCATGATGGTGAACTGCGCCAGACAGCCGACAATAACATCCTTCGGGCGACTGAACACGATTTTGAAGTCCTTCAGGTTCAGCGTCAGTCCCATGCCGAACATGATAATGCCCAGCAGCGGATTGATGACCGTTGTAGGTATTTGCTGCAGCACACTTGGGAGCGCCAGTGCCAGCAAAGCAGCCGCCAGCACCAGCACACCCATGTATTCCGATATGTAATGACAGAGTTTCTTCAAACGTGATAGCCTTGATTTATGAACGCTTACGGGCTATATCAGTTTTTGCGCTTTCCCTTCTTCTTTTTCCTCAGTTCATACACTAATGCAAAGCAGGACCAAGCCACGCCAATCACACTGACAAGCAGAAGAATCAGATCAAAATTCTCTTTTGCCCAAGACATTATCGTATCCATACCTTACTTCTTCTAATT
Source organism: Prevotella sp. (assembly GCA_017556145.1). Taxonomy (GTDB): domain Bacteria; phylum Bacteroidota; class Bacteroidia; order Bacteroidales; family Bacteroidaceae; genus Prevotella. The sequence continues at coordinate 1,829 of JAFZCU010000057.1, forward strand.
GGCTGTCGGGGCATTGTTGCAGCGGGCCGTGAAGAAATCACGGAAGTCGCTCCACTTGTAATAGGGGAAATTGTCAGCGGGCAGAGGCAGCGTGGATTCCTCGCCGTTCAGCAGGCACTTCACCAGGATGTCGGCACCCTGCTTGTTGCTGCGGTAGAAAATCAGCTGGAGGTTGCTGGCCTTACAGGTCTCCCAGTTCTGGTAGCAGTTCTTCACCTCGAAGGGATCCTCGGGGTCGATGTCGGCGCCGTTGATGCCCATCAGCACGGTCAGGGGCCCCAGCACGGTGTCATGGCCGAAGCGCAGGTCGGCAATGCGGTCGTTGCTGCCATTCAGTTTGGCGTCGGCCTTGCGGATGATATCCTGGAGGACAGGAACCGTCTGCCATTGCGGACCGAACACCCAGGAGTAGGTACCCAGATTGTCGCGCTCCCACTCGGCTGCTATCTCCTCGTCGGTGATGATGCCTTCCATCATTCCCTCGTGGCCGATGCTGGGCAGCGAGGTGTAGAGGTTGATCATGTTGCTCGAGATATGGTGGAGCGTACCCGGCAGTCCTTCGGTATTGGTGAACAGGCGCTCGATGATCTTATCCCTGAGCACCTCGTCGATCTTGAGCTTGTCGCGGTTCTGCTCAAAGCGGGGCTTGACGTTGCGGGCATAGTTATGCTTGACAGGATTCTGGCCGTCGGTAGGCACCACGCCGTCGAGGGTGAAGCGCGACGACTGCTCGCGGATGACAATCTTCGGGTTGCACTGTGCCATTGCCTGGCAGAAGCCCGCCATACTGATGACGCAACGGCCCTGCAGCGACGAGATGGCCAGCACATTGCCGCCCTTCTTGAATATCTCAGGGAAGGCGTTGTACATCTTACGGGCGATCTTCTGGTGCTGCTGCCAGCCCACCTCGGACAGTTCGCTCACACCATCCCTCAACTCATCGCTACAGGCCTTGTATTTCTCGTAGAAGGCCTCGCCGGCGGGTGTCAGCTGATGATTCTTGTGGGCACGGGTCAACAGTGTATCGACCTCGCGGTAGAGCTGGGCGTTCCAATAGTAACGCGACCCGTGACGGCCATAGTGGCTGAGGTAGAACGGCTTGTAGCCCTTAGGGGCGGGCGTCATCTTGTAATCGACCACCTGATACGGATAATCGGTGCCGTAGGCCTTACGCGGGTCGGCCTTCAACTGGTCTAAAGCTGACATACGCTGTCCCCAGGCCATTGTCGCGGTGAGGAGCAGAATTGACACGGTCCAGATGCGATGCATCGTGGCTACTGAAAAAATGGTTCTCTTCATAAGTGTTGGTAAATTAAAATTAGTTGGTTATTGAATAATTGATCTAATCCTGGAAATAGACGCGTTTGACGCGGTTGGAGACACCCGTCAGAATCTCATAGGGAATGGTGTCGGTGATGTCGCTGAGCACGGTGACAGGCAGGTGCTCGCCGAAGATCTCCACCTGGTCGCCCTCATGACAGTCGATGCCTGTGACGTCGATCATCGCCACATCCATGCAGATATTACCCACATATTCAGCCTTCTGACCGTTGACCAGACAATAGCAGCGGCGGTTGCCGAGATGGCGGTTCAGGCCGTCGGCATAGCCGATGGGAATGGCGGCAATGACGGAGTCACGCTCTATCTTGCCCTTGCGGCTGTAGCCGACGGTTTCGCCTGCCGGCACATGACGCATCTGGAGGATAGTGGTCTTCAGCGTAGAGACGGTCGAGAGGATGCGGTTACTGCGTGGATCAACGCCATAGAGGCCCAGTCCGAGACGGCACATATCCATCTGGCGCTCCGGGAAATGCTCGATGCCTGCGGAGTTATCCATGTGACGCAGGATCTTATGGCTGAAGGCGGCCTGCAACTGACGGCTGGCGGCATCGAACTTCGCGAACTGCTCGGCAGAGAAAGCATCGAAATCGTCGCTGTCGGAGCCTACAAAATGACTGAATACCGAGCGCGGGATGATGGCGTTCTGATGCTTCAGGCGATCGATGAGCTCGGGGATTTCGGAGTTTTCGGAGTACTCAGAGTGTTCGGAATACTCAGAGTGTTCGGAGTAATCGGAATTCTCTGAGACATTGAAGCCCAAGCGGTGCATGCCGGTATCGAGCTTGATGTGCACGGGCCAGCCGGTGATACCCTCCTTGCGCGCTGCCTTGATGAGGGCGTCGAGCAGGCGGAAGCTATAGACCTCGGGCTCGAGGTCGTAGTCGAACATGGTCTTGAAGGCGGTCATCTCTGGATTCATGATCATGATATTGGCGGTGATGCCGGCCTTGCGGAGGGTGACACCCTCGTCGGCCACTGCTACTGCGAGATAGTCGACATGGTGATCCTGCAGCGTCTTGGCAATCTCCACCGCCCCAGCGCCGTAGCCGTCGGCCTTGATCATGCAGACCATCTTCGTCTCGGGCTTCAGAAACGAACGGTAATAGTTCAGATTCTCCACCACCGCATTGAGATTGACCTCGAGAATGGTCTCATGTACCTTCTGTTCCAACTGCTCCGTAATCTGGTCGAAACCGAAATTGCGGGCACCCTTCAGAAGGATGAGCTCGTTGCGCAAGCCTGCAAAGGCATCGCTGGAGAGGAAATGGGGAACATCGGTAAAGAAGCACTTCTCGCTGATCTGTATCTTGTCGGCCTGGGCCGAGAGTTCGGGGCCTATACCGATGAACTTCTCCACACCACGCTTCACACAGAGGTCGCTCACCTGGGCGTAGAGGGCCTCAGGCGAGGAGCCCGACTGGAAGATGTCGGATAAAACAAGCGTCTTGTTCAGCCCCCCCCTAACCCCTCCTAACTCAGGAGGGGAAGTGGTCTCACGACGGTTCATGAAGTCAAGGGCAATGTCGAGGGAGTTGATGTCAGAGTTGTAAGAGTCGTTGATGAGGATACAGCCGCGCTGGCCCTGTTTCACTTCAAGGCGCATGGCGACGGGCTCCAGCTTAGGCATGCGTTCGGCCAGCTGTTCCGGGCTGAGACCAAGATGCAGGGCAACAGCCGCACAGGTAATGGAATTCTCGACAGAAGCCTCATCGATAAAGGGAATCTCATAGGTATGTTCCTCACCCTGCCAGACATAGCTAATCTCCGTCACTTGACTCCTGCCTCCTGTCTCCTGCCTCCTGTCTCCTGTCTCCTGCCTCCTGTCTCCTGTCTCCTGTCTCCTGTCTCCTGACTCCTGCCTCCTGACTCCAGCTACAAACAACGTCGCCTTCTCATCGCACTGCGACCAGGAGATCTTCTCGCCCTGGTAGTGCATCCTACGGATACAGCGGCTGACGACATCATTGTCGGAACAATAGATGATAGCCTGGGTGTCGTGCATCAGCTCGAGCTTTTCCATACACTTCTCCTCCATCGAACGGAAGTTCTCCTGATGGGCACTGCCCAGACAGGTAAGCACGCCGATGGTGGGCTGGATGATATCTCTGAGCGCCAACATCTCACCAGGCTGACTGATACCGGCCTCGAAAATGCCTACCTCCGTCTGTTCGTTGAGGAGCCACACGGAGAGGGGCACACCAATCTGGGAGTTATAGCTGCGGGGGGAGCGGACAATCTTCTGTGAAGGCAGGAGCAACTGATAGAGCCACTCCTTGACCATCGTCTTACCGTTGGAGCCGGTGATGCCCACTATGGGCACATTGAACTCATCGCGATGGCGCTCTGCCAGTCGCTGGAGGGCGGCCAACGTTTGGGGCACGCGCAGGAAGTTGGCCTCGGGGAAGCGGGTGTCGTAATGCTCAGGCACCTGCTCTACCACAAAGTGACGCACCCCACGACGGTAGAGGTCGTCGATATAGCGATGACCGTCGTTGCGCTGGGTCTTCAACGCAAAGAAGAGCGTTTCCTCCGGGAAACAAAGACTGCGACTGTCTGTCAGCAGCCAGCGGATATCGCCTTGGTGTGTACCATAGCGACGGGCTCCGATGAGTGTCGCCACCTTCTCAATCGAATATTTCATCACTTCAATTCTTCAATTTTTCAATCCTTCAATTCTACTCAAGTGCAAAGTTAGGATATTTTTCCGACAATGCTTCTACTTTTAACATAGTTTTAGCCAATAACGCCTTGTATTCCTCAGAATCGGGTTCGAAAGGTTTGTGATTCAGCACTGCCTTCAAAGGAGCCCATTCCCGGAGGAAAGACTTAGCCTCATCGCTCAGATAGACCTCGGACAAACGCTGCCAGATATATTCCACCGCCTGATCGGAAGGGTGAAGCATATCTTCTTTATAGAAGCGGTAATCACGCAGTTCATCGTTAATGATCTCATAGGCAGGGAAATAGGCCAAACTAGCCACCATAGTCAGGCTAGATTGGCTAGGATTGTTTAGATCTCTGATTACCTTCTCCACAGCGAGGAGCAATGTGGCTTTCGAGAGCTGAGAACCGTGATAACCGTATTTGCGATAGCGGATGGGACTCACGGTGAGAACGATGTGTATATCGGGATTCTTCTGACGAAGAAGCTCCACGGCTTTCATCAGATAGTCGGCACATTCATCGACAGAGAGTTCTTCTTCCGTAAAGAGGGGCGAGGGTCGTTTCTGACAATTATCCACGATCTCGCCTGTTTCCTTGAGGCGATAGACATGGTTCGTGCCCAAAGTGAGGAATGCCACACAGGGGGACAGGAACTCTGTGCGATTCGACCGCACATGGTTCCTGTCCCCCTGTGTGGTCCAACGCTCAATGGTATGGAGAATGGAGGCAGGATTGTACATCACGCCGTAGGGATTGACAACAGCCCGGAACTTCTCTTCCTGAAAGCGACGGCCTATCTCCGTCGCAAAGCAAGAGCCCACGAAGAGCATCTCCTCGCAAGGGCCGATCTCGAAATCAGGCTTTGGCACGTCAACAATCGTCCTAAACTCCATCATTATCTACAATCTATAGTCTCAGCTTCTGCTGATTTGCAGGCCTTTTGTAGAGAGGGTCATCTCTACAAAGCGGGCATTCTTGTTCTGACGATGCTCGCCTAAGATCTGTTTGATACGGGCAGCGGCCTCGTGATCCTTGGCAATCATATAGAGATAGCCGCCACCACCGGCACCTGGTAGCTTATAGCCCAGACAAAGGTCATCGATCAGGCTGGTGAGTGCCGCCACCTGTGGCGGGTTTGTCCCACTGTCGATCGTCTGGTTCTGATGCCAGGTCTTCCTGACGAGCTGTCCCATCTGCCGGAAGTCGTTACGCTGGATGGCCTCATACATCTCCATGGTATGCGCCTTCATCTCGCGCAGCATATTCAGTTCATCATGATGATTGAGGAACATACGGCGCACGATCTCGGCAAGGATGCTCTTAGCAGTGCGCGTGATGCCCGTATAATATAAGAGGTGACAGGCACGGTATTCCGGCTGCGTCCATAAGTCATTCGGCAGCCAGCGCACCTGAGGACTCTGATCAAATCCCCTACCCGTCTGTAACAGCTTTACGCCACCCAGCACGCCCCCGAACTGATCCTGCCAGCCACCACCAGTGGTGAGCATTTGTTCGAGCATCAGCGTGCGACGGCCTATCTCGTTTTTGTCCCAACCCAGGCCACAGAAATCGTTGAGCGCTCCCAGCACCGTCGAGGCCAGAATACTCGATGTTCCTAATCCGCTGCCAGCGGGAATCGCCGAGAGCAGAGTCAGTTCGATACCAGCACCGAAGGCCTCAAGCTGAGCCCGTAAAGAGGCTGATGAGCCGGATAATCCTGACATACCAGAGATTCCGGATTTTCCAGAGACACCGAATCCGGCAAGGACAAGGGCGGCCTTAGGAATAGAGAATGGAGAGCCGACATGCATAAAGTCGGTAAGCTGCTCTGTGGTCTCCACCACCTCCATTGCACCGAGGTCGATGCTGCGAAGCACAATATGGGGCTCTTTCGAGGGACGGACATAAGCCTGTAAAGGCGGCTGACCGTTGAGTTCGACGGCGAAGTTAATCACATTACCCCCTTCCATCAAGCAATAGGGCGGCGTATCCGTCCATCCGCCAGCGATATCGATTCGTACTGGCGAACGGCCCCAGACAATCTGGTCGTCAGCCACGCAGAGTTTAGCATGTTGCTGTGACACAGCAACATACGAACATAGGCCCTGACGCAATAAAGAGAAGGCTTTCTCGCTGTCGCCGAGGAACATCGCGTTGTGAATACGCATCATCAGCGGGGCATCCTCACCAAGGGGCTCCGGCAGCGGGATCTGCGCTTTCTGGAACGTCTCTGCGGCATCGGCCAGATCGAGCTGGTAAAACACACTGTGCCGCCAGTTCCTGGCCAAAGCAACCCAGTTTTCCTTGCGGTACTTTTGTCGCTGGTCAAACAGGCGTCGCAGGTTCGCACGCTCAGCCACATCATTGCTATTGAGAGGTTCGTCGATACGATAGCGGCGTACCTCATAGTCGCTTTCCCCCACGGGCACCACATCGATGCATTCGCCAGGCTCCAAGCTCATCTCCCAGTCGTTCTCAGGCACACCTGTAATCACATGGTCGTGTGTCAGATGCCAATGCGAGCCCACAAAGCTGTTCTCCACCCATACATTCGTATTCTCCTCCGTAAACGGAATCTTCGTCACAGAATTCTGCACGAAGATCGAAGGATGGGGCTTGCGGTCGATATGCATGATCTCACGCTGGTCGTTCACGAGGTTCTGCAGGCGCAGCGTCGAGGAAATCATCTCACGCGACGTGCCGAAATGATAGAACTCGCCCCCAGCCAAGGGCAGTATAGCCACCTTTAAAGATGACAGCTCATTATCGGGTTTAGAGGGGTCTGTACCCAAGGCACAGCCGAACTCGGAATATAGATCATATTCCTTGAAGCTATTCGGAGTATTCGGAGTAATCCGATTATTCGTGCTGCGCTGCATGAGCAGCGCGATGGCTTTGTCGCTGAGCAGCCAGACACCGATATCAGTCAAATAGAAATGATCCTTCTGCAATTCTGAAAGCGTTTGTACTGATGGTTTCTGGAGCATCTGCTTGAGCACAGAGGGCGTATGACGGTCGCTGACGAACACCCCATGATTCTTCGCTACAGAGGCATCGAGCCAGAGACCATAGCACACCACATCGGCATCGGGGATAGGCTGCAGGGGCTGGGTGGCACGAATGAGAACATCACCGCTCACCACCATCGTATGCAGGCGCTCGGGGGCAGCATCCATTATCTTCTCGTACAAGGGCAGCTGAACGCTCATCAGATCCTGCGATAGCTTCTGTCCCCGCTCCCACCGGAACACGGGCAACGGCATGAGCACCTTACCCGAAACGGCATAACTGGGCAGACGCTTGCTCTGACCTCCGGCATGGATCAAAATCCGTTTCTCCTTCGAGAGCCAATCCTCAAATGACTCCTTCTCTCCTTCTCTCCTTTCTCCTTCTCTCCATGCTTCTTGCAACAGCCAGGCTGTGCCGCCACCGCTTCCCAGACGGTGTCCGACAGGATCACACGTACAGAAATACTCGTCACGGCTGAGTCCCGTCACATCATGAAAGACGCCCACCAGATTCGGGGGTAACGACAACAGTTTCTTCACTTTGCTGTTTGCAGTCTGATATTTATGACTTTTCTTTTCTCCGTTTCCATTCCATAAAGGCAGCACCGAGGACTACCAATATCAGAATGACATACGAAACATAGGCAATGGTCTCTGTGGTATTCACCGACTTCGGCTTGAAGGTCAGCACGACCTCATGCTTGCCAGGCTTGGCGTTCAGGGCACGGAGGATATAATCCACACGTCCCAGTTCTGCCGGTTGTCCGTCGATCATAGCCGTCCACCCAGGATAATAGATCTCGGAGAAGACCACCACGCCACCCTTGCCGGAATTGACCTCGTAGGTCAGCTCGTTAGGCTCGTAGGCCTTGATGGTAACGATACTGATGCTGTCCTGGTCGAAGGCCTCACCGAGCTGCGTCTTGAACTTGGCATCGGCCACAGCCTCATGACGCAGGTTCATCTGGCCTACGGCAGCAATCTCCTCGTTGGCATTCGCCGCATACTGGATCTTGTCCACAAACCAGGCATTGCCGTATGTATATGGATTCTGTAAAGGCACCGTCTGACCACCCTGCAAGGGGAAGATCATGTACTTTGTGTTCAACATATTGAGTACGGGCCAGATACTATCGCCATTGATTTTCGTCATATCGCCATTAGCCTCAGAAACAGCTCCGAATATCTGCTGCATCTCGGGCGAGATATACTGTTCGATCATCTCCTGATAACGGCGCAGTTTCGCAGCATGGTAGCCACCGATGCTCTTATGGTAATAGGAAGTCTCATTCTCGTTAAAAGTGTTCGAGGCGAGATTCAGCACACGGTAGTCGAGACTCTTGTCACGGAGGATCTGCTCGTCGGCCTGAGTCATCTGCTGGGGTGCCTCACGCTCACTCTTCGGTACGAACATCTCGTCGTTGAGATAACGCTTGTTGATCTGCCACAGATCCACGAGGCAAATCACAAAGATAATGGCAATAGCATACTCCTTCTTCAGTTTGCCGAAAGCGAAGGCCAGTAGGATGCCCGTGCTCACCAGGATGATATAGAACGAACGCATGGCGTCGCTGGTGAACATGGCCTGGCGCATCTCTGTCAGATTGGCCACGATAGGCTGGATGTATTCTGCGGGAAGGCTCTGCAGCGCCTGCATCTCACTCGTCGAGATGAAACTGCTGAAGAAAGCTGACGGCATCATCGAGAACAGCAAAGCGATGCCGCCTGTCAGGAGGAAGCTGATGCCTACATATTTCAATCTCGGCTTCACCAGTTCAGGCTCTTCCAGGAATTTCTTCAGTGCCAGCATCGCCAGCAAGGGGATAGTGAACTCCGCGATGACCAATATCGACGCTACCGTACGGAACTTGGCGTACATCGGCACATAGTCGAGGAAGAAGTTGGTGAAGCCCATGAAATTCTTGCCCCACGACAGGAGGATCGACAGGATGGTGGCTGCCAGAAGCGCCCACTTCACAGGACCCTTCACGATAAACAGTCCGAGGATGAAGAGCATCACCACAAAGGCACCCACATAGACAGGTCCGCTGGTGCCGGGCTGCTCACCCCAGTACTGACCTATCTGATTGTAAATCTCCATGAAGTTCGGATCAGCCTTCGCCATCGCTGTCTCATTATAGCTCAGAGGCATCGAAGCGCCACCCTTCGTATTCGGTACCATCAGTGTCCACGTCTCACCGATGCCGTAGCTCCACTGTGTGATATAGTCGCGCTCCAAACCGCTATTGGTCTGGTTGGCAGTATTCTGCTTCACCAGCTCGCTCTTGCCGCGCATCGACTCCTGACTGTATTGCCAGGTATGATACAGATTCGACAGATTCATGCACAAGCCGAGGAGGCCTGCTGCCAGAGCAACGCCCGTAGCCTTCACAAACCGCATGAGCTGCTTCTCACGGATGGCTTCCACCAGCCACGCGATAACCAGGAAGAGAATGATAAACAGATAATAATAGGTCATCTGCACGTGGTTGGCATTGATCTCGAAGGCCGTGAAGACGGCGGTCACAATGAAACCCCACAGGTATTTCCCGCGATAGGCCAGTACGATACCCGCAATCATCGGGGGCAGATAGGCCAGTGCCCACACCTTCCAGATATGTCCTGCGGCAATGATGATCAGGAAATAGGTGCTGAAGGCCCAAATGACGGAACCCAATGCAGCCAGATACTGACGGAAATCGAAAGCACGGAGCAGGATATAGAAGCCCAGGAGGTAGGCGAAGATATACCACACATTCTCGGGCAGCCACAGGTGATAGGCTTTGATGGCCTGCGACATATTGTCGGTGGAGTGATACGACGGTGCCATCTGATAGGTGGGCATACCGCCAAACAAGGCATTGGTCCAACGACTGCGCTCTCCTGTCTTCTCCTTATACTCAACGCCCTCCTGCCCGGCACCTCTTCCGGCAGAGGCATCATGACGGTAAAGGATACGTCCCTCAATGTCGGCAGGGAAGAAATACGCGAAGGCCAGAACGGCAAACAACAGCACTGCCAACACATCAGGCAGGCATTTCTTTAATAATGTCATAACTTGCAAGTTTTTTTATTTCTGCGTGCAAAGTTACACATTTTTTTTGTAACTTTGCAGCGAATATGGAAGAAAATATCATCACCAGCGTTCAGAATGCCCGTATCAAGCATGTCGTGGCCCTTCAGCAGAAGTCGTCTCTCCGTCGCGAGGAGGGGCTATTCGTCGTCGAGGGCCAGCGTGAAATAGAACACTGCATCGCTTGCGGGTATGAGATGGTGGAGGTGTATTTAAGGAGTCAGGAGTCAGGAGACAGGAGTCAGGAGTCAGGAGACAGGAGACAGGAGACAGGAGACAGGAGTCTGGAGACAGGAGTCAGGAGACAGGAGAAAACTCCTATTGCCACATTAGTGACTCCTCAAGTCTATGAGAAGATGGCTTACAGGGGAAGTACAGAGGGAATCATTGCTGTAGCGAAGTGTAAAGCCCACACCCTTGACTCCCTACGCCTAACTCCAAAGTATTCTACTGACTCCTGTCTCCTGACTCCAGACTCCTCCCCCCTCATCGTCGTCCTTGAGCGGGTTGAGAAGCCTGGCAACTTAGGCGCCATCCTCCGGACGGCTGAGGCAGCCGGTGTGGATGCCGTCATAGTCTGCGACCCACTCACCGACCTCTATAACCCCAATCTCATTCGTGCCAGCATCGGCGGGGTATTCAGCGTACCCACCGCCGTCTGCACATCCGAGGAATGCATCGCCTTCCTCAAAGCGCACCAGATTAAGATCCTTACGGCCCAGCTGCAGGACTCCTACGAATATTACGACTATGACATGACATCCGCCACAGCCATCGTGATGGGAACCGAGTCGACAGGACTCACCCAGCAGTGGCGCGAAGCGGCTGATGCCCATATCCGCATCCCCATGCTGGGACGCCTCGACTCGCTCAACGTCAGTGTCTCAGCCGCCATCCTCATGTACGAGGCCGTCAGACAAAGAAAGGTAAAAAAGTAAACAAGTAAAACAGAAAAATATGAAAATCGGAATGATCGTTGCGATGGACAAGGAGTACAATCAGCTCCGTCCGTTATTTCCAGAAGACCAGGTTATTCTCCAGAAGAGTGGCATCGGTAAGGTGAACGCGGCCCTGCAGACGCTGGAGATGATCCGCCAATACAAGCCCGATGTCATCATCTCCTCTGGTTGTGCAGGCGGAAACGGTGATGATATCAACATACAGGACGTCGTGGTCAGTTCCCAACTCGCCTACCACGATGTCTATTGTGGCACAGCCATCGGCAAAAGTGTCTACGGACAGGTACAGGGGCTCCCCGCCCGATTCGAGGCCGACCCCAGTCTTTTGCAGAAGGCGCTGCAGATGAATCAGGAGAATCTCTCCATTCACCCGGGCCTCATCGTCACAGGCGACTGGTTTGTCGACTCCAAGGAGAAGATGCGTGAAATAATCGGGCACTTCCCTGAGGCTAAAGCTGTTGATATGGAGAGTGCGGCCATCGCACAGACATGCTATCTGAATCATGTGCCTTTCATCTCCTTCCGCGTCATCAGCGACATCCCCCTGCGCGACACCGATGCCTCGCAGTACCATGACTTCTGGAACGCCATCGCCCAGAACTCCTTCCAAGTCACCCGCACCTTCATCGAGAGTCTATAAACTATAAGCTAAAGTTTTATGGAAGTCATTCAAAGTTTCACAATCGACCACACCCGTCTGAAACCGGGTATCTACATATCACGCGAGGATAAAGGATTTACCACTTTCGACCTGCGCATCACCGAGCCTAATCATGAACCTGCCGTAGCCCCTGCTGCCATGCATAGTCTGGAGCATCTGATGGCCACCTGGTTCCGCAATAGCGAGGTAAAGGACGATGTGGTGTACGTGGGTCCTATGGGATGTCTCACAGGCATGTATATCATTATGAAAGGTAACTACACCATTGAGGAAATGCGCCAGCTCACCATCAGATGTCTGGAGTGGATTCTTACACAGACCGAAGTGCCCGCCACGCAGCCTGAGTCGTGTGGTAATTATCTGCTCCACGATCTCCCGATGTGCAAATGGGAAAGTGCCCGCTATCTCGACCGCCTGGAGCACGATTTCCACTGCGAATACACCAAACTTCAGATCACCCTTGAAGACGGCAAGGTCTTTGCCGATGCATAATAACCATCAAAATTCCCATATCAACATGAAGATTAACTATTCTTATCTCAGTTTGGCCTTCGCCTGTCTGCTGACCGTTTCCTGCAGCGATGAGAAAAAGAAGGCACCCGACGCAGCACAGTACAAGACGATGGTGGTGAGCCAGAAGGACATGACGCTCACCCGACAGTACAGCGCCCGACTCACGGGCCGTCAGATTGTAGAAATCCGTCCGCAGGTCTCCGGCTGCATCACCCGTATCCTGACAGCCGAAGGTCAGGCCGTCCGTCGCGGACAGACGCTGTTCATCATCGACCAAGTGCCCTATCGTGCTGCCCTCGAGGTAGCCGTAGCTGCCCGTAAGAGTGCGGAGGCCCGTCTGGCCACAGCCCGCATGAACTATGAGAATGAGTCGCGCCTGCAACAGGGCAACGTGGTAGGCGACGTATCGGTTCAGTCGATGCGCAATGCCTTGCTCGAAGCCGAAGCCGCACTGGCTCAGGCCAAAGCCCAGGAGACCAACGCCCGCAACAACCTGAGCTATACCGAGGTGAAGAGTCCCGTTAACGGTATGGCGTCGATGATACCCTGGCATGTGGGCTCGCTCGTCAGCAGTAACATCAGCGAACCACTGATCACCGTAGCCGACGACAGTGAGATGTATGCCTACTTCAGCATCACCGAGAACCAGACGCTCGACCTCATCTCGCAATACGGCTCCATCAACGACTTCATCGCCAAGGCCCCAGCCGTCAGCCTCCGTCTGAGCAACGGCAGCGACTATGCTGAGCCGGGACGTATCAGTGCCGTCAGCGGCGTGGTCGACGGGAATACGGGTGCCGTCACCCTACGCGCCACCTTCCCCAACACCAACCATCTGCTACACAACGGAGGCAGTGCCACTGTCGTCGTACCCACTCATCGTCCGCAGTGTATCGTCATCCCCCAGGAGGCCACCTATGAGTTGCAGAACCGTTCGTTTGTCTATCGCGTCATCGACGGCAAGACAAAGACCACACCTGTCAAGCTCTTCTCCCAGAACAACGGCAAGGAGTATATCGTCGAAGAAGGTCTGAACGCAGGCGACACCATCATTGCCGAAGGTGCCGGTCTGCTGAAGGAAGGAATAGAAGTGAGGAGAGAAGGAGTAAGGAGAGAAGGAGGGAAGTAGATGAACGTTAAGACTTTTATTGACCGCCCGATACTCTCCGGAGTCATTTCCGTGCTGATGGTGCTCGTGGGCATTATCGGACTGAGTCACCTCGCCCTTGAGCAATTCCCGGAGATTGCTCCTCCTACCGTGCGCATCATGGCCAGCTATACCGGTGCCAATGCCGAAACGGTACAGAAAAGTGTTGTCGTGCCCCTCGAGGAGGCCATCAACGGCGTTGAGGGCATGATGTATATGACATCGTCAGCCTCCAACAACGGCACCGCCTCCATCGGTATCTTCTTCCGACAGGGCACGGACCCTGATATGGCAATGGTCAACGTACAGAACCGTGCCGCCACCGTACAGGGCCGATTGCCCAGCGATGTGGTGAAGAGCGGTATCACCGTGCGCAAGCGCCAGACCTCGAACATCAAGCAGATAGCCGTCTATAGCCCCGACAGCACCTTCGACCGTGCTTTCCTGGCCAACTATACGAAGATCAACATCGAGCCGCGCCTGAGCCGTATCCCAGGTGTGGGCGAGGTGAACGTAATGGGTGCCGACTACTCCATGCGCATCTGGCTCGACCCGCTGAAAATGGCCCGCTACGGCCTGACACCCGCCGATATCACGCAGGTGCTTAACGAGCAGAACGTCGAAGTGGCCACAGGTACCCTTGGTGCCGAGAGCAGCAACACCTTCCAGTATGTGCTGAAATACCGCGGCCGCTATGAGGATGAGCAGGGTTACGAGAATTTGGTAATCCGTTCGCTACCCGACGGCGATGTATTGCGCATCGGCGACATTGCCCGGGTGGAACTCGGCTCGCAGAATTATAACATCATTGCTGAGACCAACGGCAGTCCGGGCGTCAATATTTCCATCAACCAGGTGGCAGGCTCCAACGCCAACGAGATCATCAAGCAGATTGACCGTGAGGTGGAGGAGATACGAGGATCATTGCCACCAGGCATTGTCATCGAGGACCTGGAGTCGAAAAAGGACTTCCTCGATGCCTCTATCACCAGTGTCTTAGAGACACTCCTTGAAGCCTTGGCGCTGGTCATTCTCGTGGTGTTCCTCTTCTTGCAGAGCTGGCGCGCCACCATCATCCCCGCTGTAGCCATCGTGGTGTCGCTCATCGCTACCCTGGCCGTCATCTACGCTATCGGCTTCTCGCTCAACATGCTTACGCTTTTCGCCCTCGTGCTGGTCATCGGAACAGTAGTCGATGATGCCATCGTAGTGGTAGAGGCTGTTCAGGTGAAGCTAGATAGTTCTGATTACTCCGAAAACTCCGAGTACTCCGACAAACGCTCTTATCACGCGACGATCGCTGCCATGCACGGCATCACCTCGGCTCTGGTCACCACCACCCTCGTCTTCATGGCCGTCTTCGTACCCGTCTGCTTCATCGGCGGCGTTACCGGCACCTTCTATACCCAGTTCGGCCTCACTATGGCCATCGCCGTAGGTATCTCGCTCTTCAATGCCCTCACCCTCTCCCCTGCCCTCTGCGCCCTCATCATGCGACCCCAGTCTGCTAACGCATCTGGCTTCAAAGAACGCTTCAACGCTGGCTTCACGGCCCTCGTCGAGCGTTATAAGCAGACTGTCTCAGCCGTCATTCCTAAAAAATGGCTGGCTGTTGCCCTCGTCGTGGTAGCCATTATCGGTCTGGGATGGATGATGCGCACCACAAAGACCGGTCTCGTGCCCAACGAAGACATGGGTACAGTGTTCATCAACGTACAAGCCTCACCAGGTAGCAGTCTCCAGCAGACCTACCATATATTAAAAGAGGTGGAGGAGCGCATCAAGGATCTGCCCCAGTTGCGTATCTATTCGCTCATCGCCGGCAACAGCAATAATTTCGAGCAGTCGTCATCAAACGGCAACTTCACGCTGAAGCTCAAGAAGTGGGGTGAGCGCAAGGACAAAGGCGACGATGTTCAGAGCGTGGTCGACGAGATCTACCGTCGCACCGCCGACATTGCCAATGCCAAGATTCAGGTGAACACACAGAACATGCTGCCAGGCTTCGGACGTATCAATGGTTTCGAACTGCACGTGCAAGACAAGCATGGTGGCACCATCAATGAACTGCTCGACCAGACCAACCGCCTCATCGCAGCCCTCAATCAACGGCCGGAAATCAGTCGTGCATTCACTAATTTCTCGCTCAAATACCCGCAGTACCGTGTAGAGGTCGATGCGGCCCTCTGTAAGCGGCGCGGCGTATCGCCCAGCGATGTGCTCGCAGCCCTCAGCGGCTACGTTGGCGGCTCCTACGCCTCCAACTTCGTACGTTTCACCAAGCTCTACCGCGTCATGGTTCAGGCCTCGCCCGAATACCGTCTCGACACGGAATCGCTCAACAATATCTTCGTACGCAGCTCTTCAGGTGAGATGTCGCCCATCGGACAATATATCACCCTGACGCGCATCTACGGTTCTGAAACCCTTTCACGATTTAACCTCTTCCCATCGATTCAGGTGGGAGGAACGGCTGCTGATGGCTATAGCAGCGGACAGGCTCTTGACGCCATCCGCGAGACAGCCGCCGAGGTGCTCCCCGAAGGCTACGGCTATGAGTTCGGCGGTATGGCCCGTGAGGAAGCCTCAGCCCAGAACACTGCGGCCCTCGTGTTCGTCATCTGCATCGTCTTCATCTACCTCATCCTCTGCGGTCTCTACGAGAGCCTTTTCATCCCCATGGCCGTCATCCTGAGCGTGCCTTTCGGACTGGCGGGCTCGTTCATCTTCGCCTACCTCTGGGGATTGGAGAACAACATCTACATGCAGACAGGACTCATCATGCTCATCGGCCTGCTGTCGAAGACGGCTATCCTGCTTACAGAGTACGCCTCAGCACGCCGACGTCAGGGCATGGGCATCGTTGAGGCAGCCCTCGACGCAGCCGCTGTCCGACTGCGTCCCATCCTCATGACCTCGATGACTATGGTGTTCGGCCTGCTACCCTTAGCACTCGCCACAGGCGTAGGCGCCAACGGCAACCGTTCGCTTGGTGTGGGTGCCATCGGCGGTATGCTCATCGGCACCATTGCTTTGCTATTTATCGTTCCCTGTCTCTTTGTCATCTTCCAGACGATTGAAGAGAAGGTTTTCGGTAGAAAATAAAAATAACCCGCCAGCTGGCGGGTTATTTATTAATCTCGCTTAATCGCAGCCTTGACTTGCAGTCGAGCCTGCTCACGCTCGGTAGAACTGATGCGAGCATCGTTCTACTCTCGCTTAATCGCAGCCTTTTTCCTTTGATCGTGATCGAGGATGGTCTTGCGCATGCGCATCGACTTCGGGGTGACCTCGACAAGCTCATCCTGCTTGATGTATTCCAGGCACTCCTCAAGCGACATAACCGTCTTAGGCACGATACGCGCCTTCTCGTCAGTACCAGAGGCACGCACATTGGTAAGTTGCTTGGCCTTGCAGACATTAATGACGAGGTCGTTGTCGTGAACATGCTCGCCCACCACCTGACCGGCATACACATCCTCACCCGGATCGATGAAGAACTTTCCACGATCCTGCAACTTGTCGATGGCATAGGCAAAAGCGTTGCCTGTATCCATAGAGATCATCGAACCGTTGACACGGCGCTCAATCTCGCCCTTATACGGCTGATACTCCTTGAAACGATGGGCCATGATGGCCTCGCCCTGAGAGGCGGTGAGCACATTGGTACGCAGACCGATGATGCCGCGCGAGGGGATATCGAACTCAATATTCACACGCTCGCCCTGATTCTCCATCGAGGTCATCTCACCCTTACGTCGGGTGACCATATCTATCATCTTCGATGCGAACTCCTCAGGCACGTTGATAGTCAATTCCTCAATGGGCTCGTGCTTCACACCATCAATATCCTTATAAATCACCTGCGGCTGACCAACCTGCAACTCGTAGCCCTCACGACGCATGGTCTCAACGAGGACAGAAAGATGAAGCACACCACGACCTGACACAATCCACTTGTCAGTAGAGTCCTCGAAAGGCTCCACATGCAGGGCGAGGTTCTTCTCCAGTTCTTTTTCCAGACGGTCGTTGATATGACGTGAGGTAACGAACTTACCATCCTTACCGAAGAAAGGTGAGTCGTTGATGGTGAAGAGCATCGACATCGTAGGCTCATCGATGGCGATTGGCGGCAGGGGTTCGGGATTCTCGAGGTCACAGATAGTGTCGCCAATCTCAAACTTCTCCAGTCCGATGACGGCACAGATATCTCCACAATCAACGCTGTCAGTACGCACGTGACCCATACCCTCGAAAGTATGCAGTTCCTTGATCTTGGTCTTCTCCATCGAACCGTCGCGATGAGCTATCGTGACCTGCATACCATCCTTGAGTTGTCCACGATGTACTCGGCCTACGGCGATACGCCCTTGGTAACTTGAATAGTCAAGACTTGTGATCAGCATCTGAGGGGTGCCTTCAATCTGCTGGGGTGCGGGAATCACCTCGATAATCTTATCTAATAAATAAGTAATGTTGTCGGTAGGCGTCTTCCAGTCCTCACCCATCCAACCGTTCTTGGCAGAGCCGTAAACGACGGGGAAGTCCAACTGGTCCTCTGTGGCATTGAGCGAGAACATCAAGTCGAACACCATCTCATAGACCTCCTCCGGACGACAGTTGGGCTTGTCCACCTTGTTCACCACCACAATGGGTTTCAGACCGATCTGAAGGGCCTTCTGCAGCACGAAGCGCGTCTGGGGCATGGGACCCTCGAAGGCATCGACGAGCAACAGACAGCCGTCGGCCATATTGAGCACACGCTCCACCTCGCCACCGAAGTCGGAGTGTCCTGGAGTGTCTATGATATTGATCTTGACACCTTTCCAGTTAATGGATACATTCTTTGAAAGGATGGTGATGCCACGCTCGCGTTCCAAGTCGTTGGCATCCAATACCTGATTGCTGAGATTCTGTCCCTCACGGAAGAGATTTCCAGCGAGCATCATCTTGTCGACGAGGGTGGTCTTACCGTGGTCGACATGGGCTATAATTGCTATGTTTCTGATATCCTGCATACCTATTTACTATAAAAACGGGTGCAAAGTTACGAATATTTTCCGAAAAAATTTGCAGTATCGAAAAAAAGTTGTACCTTTGCACCCGCATTTCGGAAAATCCGGAGCATTTGACGACGTAAACCGGCTGGTGATTAGGCAGGAATCGCGTCTGAAAAATGTTTTTGCAAGCAACATTAATCACTTTAAATTATGTATTTAGACAAAGCAAAGAAAGAGGAAATCTTCGGTAAGTATGGTAAGGGTACCACAGATACCGGTTCTGCAGAGGCTCAGATTGCCCTGTTCAGCTATCGTATCTCTCACCTGACCGAGCA